>NZ_JBFRRH010000055.1:0-1704 GCF_041472995.1 Vibrio sp. 10N.261.46.A3
ATTCCTATTATGTAAAATCCACGACTTTACTATCAGAAACACCGTCTAGACCCCCTTCAGGCGCCCTGTAAGCCATTTTAAGAGCCAAAACCACCCATAGACACACAAATCTGCTTTGAAAGTTAATTTCACTTTCTGAGAGCTTTACGCTGAGAATTAACATCTTTTGAACTCACATCAAAATCACACCGTAACGCTCATAACTGAAACTTTCCCGCTGAGATCGTAATTTCTCGTGAAATGGACGAAGTTCTTTCATGAGGGAGAACGATCCGACAATCGAACGGAGTGAGTGCGTCAGAAGTGACAGATCCAGCTAGTGATATGTTCAACGTGTGACGCTTTGCTTTTCGTTTCCTAAATCAATCGCCATAGCGTCCCCCTCTGAGGGGATTTAATTGTTATGTGGGAATGAAAGTGCTTCGTAAGCGTTAAGAAATTCAATCACTGGAAGTGCCGAACTGGAGAGGGGAATTGGTAATTTTAGTGCATGCTCTTGGGATGCGTTGAGTAGGCGAGACCAAGTGATTCTGGTTGGATGAAAAGGCTGGTTTGAGACAGGGAGGAACGAACAGCGAAAAAACAAACTATTTCACCCTCCTGAAGTGCTTGGTCGCGCGTAGCGCTACGCATCCTAGGTCTTAGAAACATGTTTCTAAGCTGCTCTTTTCTTTGCTCTTATTCTTTCCGATCTGGGACTAACAACAAGGACTAAGATCTAGGACTCATCGAGTCCCAGAAGGTAATCCCAGATCTTAGTCCCAGATAAGACATAAGAATAAAAGGAGCCGAGCAGAATAAGAAAACCGATATGTAGAACTGATATGTAATTCCGATATGACCATATATCGGTTCTGCATATCGGAATTACATATCGGTTTTGAGGAAAAAAGAAGCCTAAAGTCAAACTTAAAATTCGGGGAAGAAAGCATGGAGTAGTTTAATTTCTAGGGAAGAGTGACAGTGCCACAGTTTAAGATCGAGTGTATTCCGCTTGCTCGGTGTTCGGACGCTTCGCTTACTCACACACTGCGCCGAGCGGTGTAGATAAAACAGCAAAAGATAGGAATCTCTTTAAGCGTAATCTCAACCTCCTTATAATATAACGTGGTCTCAAAACATGAATGTAAGACAAAGGCACTCTAAGAGATACTCTGAAATAATCACGCTTAATGCTAGAAAGCAAAACAGCCCTAAAACGGGCTGTTATCTGATAAGGCTTGTTTTTAGTGCAACTTAAAGTTTACCGGCTTTCTTCCAGTTGTAATAAGTCCGACGACTGATCCCTAAGCTTTCCCACGGTTTAACCTGAGCGATTGAATCAGTTTTAATAGCTCCTGTAGGACGACCGCCAGCTTTTGAAACTTTACCGCCTTTCGCCCCTTTCCTTGCTTGGCTTTGTCGGAACTTCTCCGGTGTGAAATGCTTGTACGTCCAGTTAGCGATAGACTTAGCGATTGCTTTCACCTCTGACACAGGCAAAGGAACTTTAAATTGAGCGTTAAGGGATTCTACGTAGTCGTATACAGCGTCATTCCACATCAGCGTGTAGTCTGGTGCCCAATAGTCCCTAATCACTCTGTATGCCCACTTTCTTGATGATTCAAACAACTCACAATTACGACCTAAGCCAGAAGATTCAATTCCTTTCTTTGGATGACCTTTTAAATCGAGATAATCCGCAAGTTCATCTAGCGTGTATTC
>NZ_JBFRRH010000056.1:0-4042 GCF_041472995.1 Vibrio sp. 10N.261.46.A3
ATTTGTGTGTCTACGGGTGGCTTTGGCTCTTAAAATGGCTTACAGGCTGCTTGAGGGGCTTCTAGATGCTGTTTTCGATAGAAAAGTCGTGCATTTACCATAATAGGAATAATGACCACCTCAAATTTAGATTTATTCCAGACTTAATAAAATGAGATACTCAGACAAATAATAAATTTGATGAAGGTTCATTTGTGGCAGTAAACAGAGATAAAGTTGACATTTGGAAGTCAGACGTTGCTAAGTCTGTTGATTTTTACAATGACTGGTTTATGACGTTCGCGCCCAAGGCGTTTAGGGAAACCCGAGCTGAAACCACTAAGCAAGTTGAAGAAGCTCTTCAACGGACGGAAAACTTAACGAATATTAAACCTGATACCCTTCAGAGTCATCCTTCTGTTTTGCCCATGCTTCGAATGACTACATGCCCGCCAATTGCCCGTGATCGTCTTATTGGTTTGTCTGGTGTGTCCCCCAACTTAGTGAAGTCCATGGAAAAAGATGGACGTGTTCCACCAAAAATGAAAAAACCTGAATTGGTCAAACAATTGGATATGATCGGGGAGATTATAGAAAAGATGGCTGACCCTGATATTTTCGTTTGGAAGAACCGTGGTGATGCAGGGACTAAAGAAGAAGTTCACAGAGCTTCAACAATCGTTGCTGACCGTCTTTGTGGTGCGGTTGCTGACCCAATAATCAGAAACGCTCAAGAACAGCGGCAACTTTCTGCTATGAAAGCATGGCTTGAAGCTCGTGGGTATCGTGAACTGAATTCGGGAGAAGCTGAAGATTGGCTTTCTATGCCTAATGGCACTTTTTCATTCCGGTTCAATGTACCGGTAAATCAAGGCGATGATGGTAAGCAAGTTAACATACCGGTAGATGCCGTAATCATGCGTAAAGATGCTAAAGAAGGTGACTTCCCTGCGCTGTTTGAAGCTAAGTCTGCCGGTGACTTTACTAACACGAACAAACGTCGCAAAGAAGAAGCTATTAAGATTCAACAGCTTCGTCATACCTATGGTGAAAAAATAACGTTTGATTTATTCCTATGTGGTTATTTTGACTCAGGTTATCTCGGATATGAAGCTGCTGAAGGTATTGATTGGGTTTGGGAACACCGTATTGATGATTTAGCACAGTTCAGGTTATAAAATGAATATAGATAGACTAGAAAAAAAACGTCAGACCCTACAGGCGGAACTTGACTCTCAAAAGAGTCAAGAAGAACGCAATATCATGGGGCAATTTTCTACGCCGAATATGTTGGCTAACGACGTTCTAATCCATGCAAAAAACATTTTCTCTAACCGTGGGAAGGTTCGTTTTCTTGATCCCGCATTTGGGACTGGTTCGTTTTACAGTGCGTTGAATAATGTATTTTCTGAATCCCGCATTGAAGCGGCAACTGGTTTTGAAATTGATGAGCATTACGGTAAACCAGCTTTGAAGCTATGGGAAGGAACTGACCTTGATTATCAGCTTGCCGACTTCACGAAACAAACTCCACCGGCTGAAGATGAAAAATATAATCTAATTATTTGTAACCCGCCTTATGTTCGCCACCATCACATAAACGGACAAAAGGAACGACTTCAAGCTAAAGCACTTGAAGCTGCAAATATGAAACTGTCTGGCTTGGCAGGTCTATATTGTCACTTCATGGCATTAGCACACCCATGGATGAAGAAAAACGGTATTGCCGGTTGGTTAATACCCAGTGAATTCATGGATGTTAATTACGGTCAGGCTGTGAAGGATTATTTACTGAAAGAAGTAACGCTTCTTCAGATTCATCGATTTGATCCAAATGATGTTCAATTCGATGATGCCCTTGTTTCATCAGCTGTTGTTTGGTTTAAAAATAAGAAGCCGGTAAAAAATCATAAAGTAAAATTCACTTATGGCGGAACGATCGACGCTCCTGAACATGAAAAAGACGTTAGTGTTTCTGTATTAAGAAAAGAAAATAAATGGACAAGGTTCCCTTTATCTGAAGAACGGGAAGAAAACGATTCACCAAGATTAAATGACTTCTTTGATGTTAAACGTGGTATAGCAACCGGTGAAAACAAGTTCTTTGTTCTTACACGTGAACAAATTGAAAGCCGTAGATTACCACTTGAACAATTTCGCCCAATTTTGCCTAGTCCGAGATATCTTAATTCGACTGAAATTAACCCTGATGAAAATGGCTATCCAGAAATTGAAGATCAGCTATTTGTTCTTGACTGTAAGCTTCCATTTGATGAAGTAAAATGGAATTACCCTGAACTTTATCAATATCTCGAAGAAGGTATTCAAGCAGGTGTATCTGAAAGGTACTTGTGTAAAAAACGTAAGATTTGGTATTCGCAAGAGCGAAGATCTGAAAGCCGTTTCTACTGCACGTATATAGGACGTTCAGATAAAGAAGGGAAAAAGCCATTTCGTTTTATCTTAAACAGATCAAAAGCAATTGTTTCAAATTCATATTTGATACTTTACCCCAAGCCGTTCTTAGAAAAAAAAATTGAAGAAAAACCTGAATTGAATGATCAGTTGCTTCAAGCATTGAACCAGATAACTGGGAAAGCAATGACAGATGAGGGGCGTGTTTACGGAGGTGGTATGTATAAAATGGAACCCAAAGAGCTTGCTAATGTACCAGCCAATGAAATTAGGGCACTTATACAAGTATAAAACTCGTTGTTCGTAGGTGGTCGATTTAACGTAACGACACTTAGTGCGCAGTACAGTGTTTCGGTAGAACAATGATTATCTAAAGGTCGCTATAGCGGCCTTTTTTGTGCCTGATAGCAAGAAGCTTTAAAGGGGAAATTGCGAAGCAAGGTATTGAGGAGTAAGATAAACGCCAGATAAAACAAAGCCCTGAATCTTAGGTCAACTTGGCGGTAGATATAAGAAGTCAGGGCTGAATTTCTAAGGTAATTTTAACACATGAACAGACAAATACAATCAGCACATAACCGCCATAAGCGCAGTTATGTGTGAAAGCTAAACGTTCAGACGCTTTTCAACTCGAGCTAATCGAGACACTTCCTTATAAGCCGTATTGCACCGATGAACTCGGTGTTACTTACATACGCACCAAAAACACAGCGATCAAGAAGAAGTATCTGCAAGTGAACCAACCGAAGTTGGTCACTTATCTGATCTTTGATATTGACCGACAAGGCTCGGTTCTAGCTTGGTACGACAACGACCTACCACCGCCATATTGGTCTACTAAGACTCCTGAGAACGCGCACGGTCATCTTAGCTACCGCTTGAAAGTGTCGGTATGTACTTCTGATATGGCTCACCTTGAGCCGATGAAGTACCTAGCTGCCATTGAGTCAGCTATGACGGAGAAGTTACAAGCTGATAGAGGTTTTGCAGGTCTATTAACTAAAAATCCGTTACATAGTCACTGGCAAACTGAGATTTGGACAGAGCACGAATACACGCTAGATGAGTTAGCGGATTATCTCGATTTAAAAGGCCATCCAAGAAAAGGAATAGAATCTTCTGGCTTAGGTCGTAATTGTGAGTTATTTGAATCTGCAAGCAAATGGGCATACAGAGCTATTAGGGGCTATTGGGCACCAGATTATAAGCCAATGTGGAATGGCGCTGTATATGACCACGTAGAAGCCCTTAACACTCAATTTAAAGTGCCTTTGCCAGTGTCAGAGGTGAAAGCAATCGCTAAGTCTATTGCTAACTGGACGTACAAGCATTTTACACCTCAAGCCTTTAGAGCAAGCCAAGCAAGGAAAGGTGCAAAGGGTGGCAAAGTATCGACAGGTGGTAAGATTTCAAAAGGAGGCGGTCGTCCTACTGGAACTATTAAAGCTGATTCTATCGCTCAGGTGAAACCGTGGGAAAACTTAGGGATCAGTCGAGCTACTTATTTCCGTAAAAAGAAAGCTGGCCTCCTTGAGTGAGACTAAAAACAACAGCCTTATCAGATAACAGCCCTTTTTAGGGCTGTTTTGGGTTTCGTTTTCTGCGATTGAGACCACGTTATATTATTCGGAGGTTGAGATTACGCTAA
>NZ_JBFRRH010000057.1:0-45942 GCF_041472995.1 Vibrio sp. 10N.261.46.A3
CAATGATCACGGGTATAATAAGTGAGCTATTTCAAATAGCAATAATTGGTGTAGCGCTCACATTGCGATTCAATATGACCAGACTCTTACAATAGGATGCTTCACGCATCCTTTTTTGTGGGCTAAACTTCTAAATAGTCTGAACTATTCTCTAATTCTCAAAGGTTTTTTTTATGTTTAAGCGATTATCGCCTATTGTGGCGGTTGGTTTGCTCTCTGGTTGTACCCTTACGAACGGTGCTACCTACCACCAAGAAACTCTCGACGCTATTTCCCGCTCAGAGACAAACATCGCAAATAAGGTTCAAAATCTTGAACTGCAACTAAGCAATCAAAGTGACTATATTGAAAGCTTAGAAGACGAAATCACTACCCTTTCTAATCAATTAGATACCCATCTAACGAACATGGAACACAAGGTTATCGAAGAGCTAGAGGAAGAAGAACCTGTCGCTGTTGCCGTTGCTCCTATCGCTCCTACATCACAACCGACTATCCTTGGCGGCATCGAAAAAGTGTCTATCGACTCGATCTCCCAAAGTTTTGATGCTCGTGTTGATACTGGCGCAACCACCTCTTCTTTAAACGCTGTCGATATCAAAGAATTCGAACGTAACGGCAAGAACTGGGTTAAATTTCACCTAGACGACAAAGCCCAAGCTGAAGAAGACCAAAAATGGATTGAAGCGCCTGTTGTACGTTATGTAAAAATCCGTCAATCAACCAATGATCAAGCAGAACGTCGAGCTGTGATCGAATTATGGGTGAAAGTTGGAAAAATCCATGAAAAAGCGCAATTTACATTGGCGGATCGCTCTCAAATGAGTCACCCTGTATTACTAGGGCGCGAATTTATCAAAGACATAGCGCTAGTAGATGTAAGTAAAAAGTACGTACAAACGGAAGTTAAATAACAATAGTAGGGTAAGCTATGACGTCAAGAATTCCATTTTATATCTCTATATTCCTGCTTATCGTGGCAGGTATAACACTGAGTATGTTCAGACATACGACCTACGGTGTACCTTGGACTCCAGGGGAAACCAGACAGGTCTGGGACGTTGAAGCTCGCATCGAGTTCAACGCAGTAGGCAAAGAAGCAAAAGTTTCCTTAGCAGCTCCTCATACTCAGTCTAACTACACACTTATCGGCGAATCGGCTTCATCGCCAGGTTACGGTATCTCTTACTTGAATACCGAATCAGGTCGCCGCGCAGAGTGGTCTATTCGATACGCAGATGGCCCTCAAACCATCTACTACAAAACACAATTCCTAGTCGACAACCAAGCAAAAGTTGATGCTATTGCACCAGAAGGTGAAGTCTCGCAACCAAGCTTCGACGGCCCTGAAGAAGCGGCTTCTCTTGCATTGATTGATAGAGCGACAAAACGTTCTGCAGACAATATCACTTTTACCCGTGAGCTCATCAAAACACTTAATGATCCAGACAGCCAAAACTCAGCGCTGATTCTGAACAACATGACCAAAGTGGAAGCGACACACAAGCTACTTTCAGCGGCGAAAATACACAACAAAGTGGTTGGTGTTATCGAGCTAGAAGATGGTCGTCGTCGTCAATCGATTCAAAACATGATTCAGATCTGGGATAACGACGAGTGGGTTCTATTCTCTCCTGAATCAAGCGAACAACAAGTTCAACCAAACCTACTCATCTGGGACGAATCAAACGTTTCTCTACTGGATGTTGTTGGCGGTCAGAACAGTAAAGTTCACTTCTCTATGATTGCTCAAGAGGTTTCACCAACGGAAGCAACCAATAGTAAAGTCTCTGCTGATCAACTATTAAACCTTTCAATTCACAGCCTACCGCTAGAAGAGCAAGCGATGTTTAAAACCATCATGCTGATTCCTATCGGTGCTCTGATTGTTGTGTTCCTACGTGTCATCATCGGTCTGAAAACGTCTGGTACGTTCATGCCAGTACTGATTGCGGTAGCCTTCGTACAAACACAACTGGTAACGGGTATTGTTGGCTTCCTACTGATCGTAGGTACGGGTCTGATTATTCGAAGTTACTTGTCCAAACTCAACTTGCTACTGGTAGCCAGGATATCCGCCGTAATCATCACGGTAATCATGATTATCTCTGTGTTTACTGTGGTCGCGTTTAAAGTCGGTCTGACTGAAGGTCTATCTATTACGTTCTTCCCAATGATTATCCTATCTTGGACTATCGAACGTATGTCTATCCTATGGGAAGAAGAAGGCGCGAAAGAAGTAATGCTACAAGGTGGTGGTTCTCTATTCACTGCGGTCCTTGTTTACTTAGGCATGACTAACCCGTTCATTCAGCACTTAACGTTTAACTTTATTGGTTTACAACTTGTTATTCTAGCGACCATCTTGCTACTAGGTAACTACACAGGATACCGTCTAACCGAGCTTCGTCGCTTTAAACCGCTAGCGGAGGACTAAGTTATGTTTGATCAGTTTACTTCACCGTTTAGGTTGAAAGACAAAGGCATAATGGGAATGAACAAGCGTAACCATAGTTATATTGGTCGCTACAATGATCGTTCCAAGTATCCACTCGTTGATGACAAGCTTAAGACGAAAATCATTGCTGAACAGGCTGGTGCTACTGTACCAAAACTGATTGGCGTGATTGGTCATCAAGCTGAAGTAAAAACAATCCATAAGATGGTAAAAGAGTGGCCGGGTTTCGTAATCAAGCCAGCTCAAGGCAGTGGTGGTAAAGGTATCCTTGTTGTGATTTCTCACAAGGACGGCGTTTACACCAAGCCATCGGGTTCGACTATCAATGAAGAAGACGTAGAGCGTCACATCAGTAACGCTCTCGCGGGTCTTTTCTCACTCGGTGGTAAGAACGATGTTGCTGTAGTTGAAAACCTCATCAAGTTTGATGAGTGTTTCGATGGCTTCAGTTACGAAGGTGTACCAGATGTACGAATCATTGTATTCAAGGGCTACCCTGTAATGGCGATGATGCGCTTATCTACTTCAGCTTCAGACGGCAAGGCTAACTTGCACCAAGGGGCTGTAGGTGTAGGTATTTGTATTGCGACGGGTAAAGCCGTTCGTGCGGTTCAGTTTGACCACCCAGTCACTCACCACCCAGATACGGGTAAAGAGTTGGCGCTACTTCAAGTGCCGCATTGGGAAAAACTGCTAACACTGGCATCAAGCGCTTGGGAAATGACAGGTCTTGGCTACATGGGTACGGACATGGTTTTAGACCAAGAAGAAGGCCCAATGGTACTTGAGCTTAACGCACGTCCAGGTTTGGCTATCCAAATCGCGAACGGTGCTGGTCTGCTTCCTCGATTACACCATATTGAGAACCTTGGTACGCCGGCTGAATACCCGAAACCTGCAGAGCGCGTGGCATACGCAGCTAAGCAATTCGGTGTTCACGGTAACGAGATTGTTCCGAACTGAGCTATTTGCTAACTAGGTCACTTGATACCTAATAGAGCTCAATAAATAAGCCGCATAACTCTGAGAGTTATGCGGCTTTTGGTATCTGCCAGTAAGTTAACTGGTTGGGCTAAGCCTCTGTCGCTTCAATTTCAGGCTCTCGAATTGGATCAATACGTACTGCCGCAACCTTAAACTCTGGGATCTTGGCATGCGGATCGGTCGCTGTGGTAGTCAAACGGTTCACAGGAGACTCCACGAAATGGAATGGAATGAACACCACACCCTTTTGCATTCGTTTAGTCACAAACGCCGCGATTTCGATTTCACCACGACGTGTTGAGACCTTGAGCATCTGACCATTTGAGATACCTAACGCTTCAGCATCATGAACACTCACCATGGCACGTGGCCCTGCTAAGTTATCCAGCCCTTTGGTTTTACGTGTCATGGTTCCGGTGTGGAACTGTTCTAGAATGCGGCCTGTCGTTAATACTAACGGGTATTCCGCATCCGGTAGCTCAGCAGCGTATCTAAACGGAATCGCCTCCATTTGACCACGCCCACGTGTAAATTGGGTCTGGTGCATGATGCGTGTGCCATCAGGGTTGTTCTTATTACTTGGCCATTGCACGCCGTTCACCGTAATGTTCTCCCAACGTAAACCACCATACTGTGGCGTGACCCGTGCTATCTCATTGGTGATATCAGCAACCGAGCCATATTCCCAATTACCTCCCATCGCATTAGCCAACATTTGGATAATCACCCAATCTTCTTTCGCTTCACCTGGAGGCAATACCGCCGGGTTAATACGCTGAACACGACGCTCGGTATTAGTAAAGTGACCAGACTTCTCAGCAAACGAGCAAGATGGCAACACCACATCGGCATACTGCGCGGTTTCGGTTAAGAAAATATCTTGAACCACGAGGAAATCTAACGCTTCAAGACCTTCAATCACATGTGCTTGGTTCGGGTCACTCAGCACTGGGTTCTCGCCCATTACGTACAGACCACGAACATCTCGATGACACGCTCCATCAATAATTTCGGTCAACGTTAAGCCTGTTTCAGCCGGTAAGTCAGAAACGCCCCACTCCATCGCAAATTTTTGACGAACCATTGGGTTGTACACTTTCTGATAACCCGGAAGGTTATTTGGCAATGCGCCCATGTCACACGCGCCCTGAACATTGGATTGACCACGTAATGGGTTGATACCGCCGCCTTCAATTCCGATGTTGCCACACAAGAGCTGTAGGTTAGCGATAGAGCGAACGTTATCGTGACCCGTGGTGTGTTGCGTAATGCCCATCGAGTAGTACACCGCTGTTCGCTCTGCAGTACCAATTAATCGCGCCATCGCAAAAATGTCTTCGGCTTTAACACCTGTCACCAGCTCCACTTTATCTAGCGAATAACTTGGTGACATGACCTCTTGAAGCAAGGTATCAAAGCCATCCACACGGTCTTCGATATATTCTTGGTCGTACCAACCGTGTTTGATGATCTGCTGCATCACACCATTGATCAACATTACATCGGTACCCGGTCGGTGCGCTAAATAAAGTTCAGCATGGTCAGCAATATCGATTCGTTTTGGATCGGCAACGATCAATCTCGCTCCACCATGTCTCACAGCTTGCTTGATATGCGAGCCAATAATTGGGTGTGCTGAAGTCGTGTCTGAGCCAATAATAAAGATCACATCTGAGTGCTTGATGCTTGGAATATCATTGGTCATCGCCCCGCTGCCCAGCGAAGCTTCTAAACCAGTAACTGTCGATGCGTGACAAAGGCGCGCACAGTGATCGACGTTATTGGTGCCGAGTTCACGACGTATGAATTTTTGGAAGGCATAGTTATCTTCATTGGTGGTTTTCGCCGACGAGAACCCCGCTAAAGCGTTACTGCCAAAGCCTTGCTTAATCGCAGTAAACTTCTCGGCAATGAGCTTAACTGCCTCATCCCAACTTGCAGGTTGCAACCAGCCATCTTTACGAATTAATGGTGTGGTTAAACGCGCATCGCTGCCCACAAAATCAAAGCCGAACCGCCCCTTAACACACAACATGCCCTCGTTAACCGGAGAATCACCGCCTTCGATATAGCGAATTTTGTTTTTCTGCTCATCGATATGCATGGTTAGCTTACAGCCCACACCGCAATAAGTGCAGATGGTATCGACTTTCTTGAGTACATCTGTGTCTCCCTGCTTTCTGTCGCGAGCATCGACCATTGCACCAGTTGGACACGCCTGAATACACGATCCACATTGAACGCAGTTTGAGTCGCCCATTAAGGTCTTGTCTGCGCCAAAGTTAGGACGACATTCGGGTCTTGATGCAGGTTTGCCATCCGATTGGTTCATGAAGCTTAGAACGCCATGGACATTCTGTTCGCGACACGCTTGGATACACTGGCCGCAACTGATACAGCGGTTAGCATCAAAGATAATGAACTCAGAACTGTCATCGACCGAAAATTTTTGTCTTGTTAACCCGACCTTCGCTTCTTCTGCACGAATCGCCTGCCAACTCTCATTCGAAGCCACATCGATTTTGTACTCTGGATGCGTTTGCGTTGCCTTGTATTCGGTCGAGTAGTCTCGTAGGTCGCAATCGGTATTGGCTTGGCAGCCACACTCTAGGCATCTTGCTGCTTCCGCAATTGCATCGGCATTATCAAATCCTGTTTCTACTTCGTCAAAGCTTTGTTCACGCTGCTCGGGTGTTAGCTCTGGCATGATCTTACGCGCCATACTCTGTATGGATTTGTATTGCTCAGGATCCACCGCTTTGAGCTGTTTGTGCTTTCGTGAGTTAAATGGTTTGGCCGGAATATTTTCCATATCACCATGGAAGAAGCGATCGATCGCTTGTGCAGCAATACGCCCATCCCCTACCGCTTCGACTGCAGTTGCAGGGCCGCGTCGGAAATCACCAATACTGAAAATATTTCCGGTTCCGGTGTGCATGGTTTGTGGATCAGCATCTGCGGTATTCCAACGAGTAAGAGGAATATCAATTGCTTCATTGTCCATAAAGCTCAGATCAGGCTTTTGCGACACGGCAGCAATAACCGTATCAAACGCTTCAACAAAGAACTCGCCAGTTGGTTTAGGGCTGCGGCGACCTGAAGCATCAGCCGGCCCCAAAGCCATTCGTTCTAATCGTATTTCTGATACATGGCCATTTTCATCGGCTATGTTTTCTGCAGGGTTGGTTAAGAAGTGGAACTTCACACCTTCATGTTCAGCTTCTTCGATTTCGTAATCTTCTGCTGGCATCTCATCTCGAGTACGACGATAAATCAGCGTGGTATCCGCGCCATCACGAACCGCTGTTCGAGCACAGTCAATCGCGGTATTACCGCCACCGATCACGGCAACCTTTTTACCAGTGACATACTGCTGATCGGTCACGTAATCTTTCAGATAATCGACACCCAAATAACAACCGCTGAGTTCACTACCCGGGTAATTCATCTCGACCGCTTGCGATGCACCAACCGCTAAACAAACTGCATCAAAATCGTTACTTAAATCAGACAGTGTAAAATCAACACCGAGTTTTTTACCGCACTCAACCACCATTCCGTTGCGACACATCAGCTCGATTTCTTTATCTAGAATCGACTTCGGTAAGCGATACTCCGGGATACCGTAACGCAGCCAGCCACCCGCTTGCGGCATCGACTCATAGACACTGACTTCATAGCCTTCGTTAGATAGGTAATAACCCGCCGTAAGACCACCGGGGCCACTACCGACAATTGCAATGCTCTTGCCTTTATTTGGTTTCTTAGCTGGCATGTAGCTCTCTTGAGCCGCTAAATCTGCATCGGCAGCGTGTCGTTTGAGTTGGCGAATCGCGATGGACTCATCGACCAAGTTACGACGACATTCGGTTTCACAGAAAGCAGGACACACACGACCAATTGAAAGCGGCATTGGTAATGTCTTTTTGATCACTTCAATCGCTTTGATGTGATCATTTTGAGCAATATGGTGCAGGTAAGATTGGATGTCGACCCCAGCAGGACAGGCTGTTTGGCATGGCGCCTCACAGTCAGCGTAGTGATCAGTCATGATGCGATTCAGCGCTTCTTGTCGATGGTTCGTTAACTGTTTTGACTGAGTGGTAATATTCAGCCCATTAGACACTTCAAGCTCACAAGAGCGAGTAACACCAACGCCATCAACTTCAACGACACACAAATCACA
This sequence comes from Vibrio sp. 10N.261.46.A3, assembly GCF_041472995.1. Classification (NCBI taxonomy): domain Bacteria; kingdom Pseudomonadati; phylum Pseudomonadota; class Gammaproteobacteria; order Vibrionales; family Vibrionaceae; genus Vibrio; species Vibrio sp. 10N.261.46.A3. Next base: position 7,629 of record NZ_JBFRRH010000057.1, read on the forward strand.
AGGCACTTTATCCGCTGTTTTATTCAAACCACATAAAGATGGGATTTCCAAACCACATGTTTTTGCCGCTTCAAGAACGGTTTGTCCTTGCTCGACGATTCGATATTTCCCATCAATAACGATTTGAATCATACCTAAGTCCTACCTTTACCTTTCGCACACGCGAGTTATCAACAATTAAAATTTAAGTAATACAATATTATTAATATTATTAAATCTATGTCATTACCATACATTATTTGTGGTTTTGTGCGTGTGACCTCAAACAAGTTCCATTGATAATAACCATAAGGTATGAGTGGTCTTATCAGTGTCGAAGAAAGGATTAAGCGGGAGGTGTTCAGTTGAGGAAGTTAGATTCAAGATATAAAAAAGCCCCTATTGATTAGGGGCTTTGAACAAATATCATTGAGTCGCTTTCGAGCTTAAAACTCGGCTATCAAGGTTATTGCTCAGCTTCTTCGATAAGCTCTTGAACTGGAGATGCAAGTTTGTTTTGAGCAAAACCGCGCAAGCCAACAACATGCACGTGTTCGTGATCTTTAAAGACCTTACGAACCAGTTTGTAGGTTGTGCCTTTCTCTGGGCTAATGTTCTCTGGTGCTGCAATCAGAAGTTGCATACCTAAACGGTCACACAGTTCGAACAAGGTAGAGATGGATTTCGCATCCAGACGAGCTGCTTCATCAAGGAACAACAAACGGCATGGAACGATGTCTTTGCTACGAAGTCGACGAGACTCTTCTTCCCAGCTCTGAACAACCATCAACAGGATAGACTGACCAGTACCGATCGCTTCACCCGTAGACAGTGCGCCCGACTCTGCTTGTAACCAACCGTCTGAACCACGGTTAACTTCAACACTTAGCTCTAGGTAGTTACGGTAATCAAGTAGCTCTTCACCCAGGACTTGCGGAGAACGTTGACCCATATCGATATGTGGGTTCACACGTTGGAACAACTTCGCCATCGCTTCTGAGAAGGTAAAGCGCGTTGATTCAAACAAGTCTTTATGTTGCTCTTGCTGAGTCGCTAACCCTGATAGCAAGATCTCGTGACTTTCACGAATCTTAACGTTCAGACGTACGCCCTTAACCTGACCAAAGTAGATGTTAGACAGACCTTGGTTCAGCATTCTAATACGGTTCTGCTCGCGCTGAATCGTTTTCTTGATGATGCTTGCTACCGACTCAGAGCTGATCGCTAGGCGGTTTTCACGTTGAGTCAATTCTTCTGTTAGTCGAGCTAGCTCAACTTCCATCTCTTCGATTGCTTCAACCGGATCATCCGTATGAATGATGTCTTGGCGAATACGCTCGCGAAGGTGTTGATAAACCGCAATGTAGAACAGAACCTTACGCTCTGGATGTGCGTTGTCTTCAGATAGACGCAGCGAGTCACGTAGGTCGTCATTGTCAGCTACAGCCAGACGTAGCGCACCCAGTGATTTATCCGACATAGAGCGAAGTTCGCCCGCCGTCAGGTAAGCCAGTTCACGCTTATGAAGACGACGTTCAACATCATTTTCACGAGCTAACCGAAGTACTGAACACCAGCCAGCTTTTGCTGCAACAACGAAGGTACGAAGCTCGGTGTACTCTTTTTGAACTTTCTTAAGACGCTTAGCTAGGGCTTTCATCTCAAGTTCTGTAGACGTAATCGTACGCTCGTATTCACTCTTACGGCTGCGAGATGTGTGCAGACGCTCTTGAAGCTCGTCACGACGACGTACAGCACGCTCTTCAGCGCCTTCGTCAGCATTTACGCCGAACTCTTGTAGCTCTTGTTTGAACTCTTGAACCGTTTCTTGCTTCGCTTGATGTGAGCTCTTCAGTGCCGCCAATACTTGGTTATATTGGTTCATCTGTTCGCGAGCTTGCTTCAAACCATCGCGGCCTTTGGTTCTTGCTTGTTCAGCTTGAACCAGTTTCGCTTTTAATTGCTCGCTCAGTTCACTACTCTTGTTAAGCAAATCAACAGAATCCGCGTAAGCAAAGTAGTGACGACGCTCAATCAGATCAGACAGTGCGAACACTTTGCCTTTTAGCGTTTGTAGCGCGTTATCAGCTTGACGATATTCGGCTTCCAAAGCCTCGAACTGCTCTGGGTCAGCGTCTAGTGCAGATACGATTTGCTCTAGAGAAGTAAGCGCTTTACCGTGCGTATTCAAGTAAGACTTAGCTTCACTTAAACGCTCTAGTTGCGCTTCTAATTCAGCTAAACGCTCAGCCAATGTTTCGTCTTCTAAAATACGAACCATAGGTGCTAATTTATCTAGCGCACCGAGTGCCTGCTTGCTTTGTAGAAGCTGACTGCGTTGCTGCTGCTCATTAGAGTTAAGCTCAGCCAGAGAACGAACAATTTGATTACGCTTATCACGAATCAAAGCAAGTGCTTGTTCTGGATCTGCGTTAAACGCAACGTGCAGGTGCTTCGCAACAAAGCTGTTGAATGCTTGGTATAGGCGATTCAGCTTTTGAGAGTCAAACGCGGCTTTCGCGTGGTTCTCAACAACAACGTCACGCTCTTCACGCAATTTCTCAAGACGCTGTTCACGAGCCGCACGGCCAAACAGTGGGATCTCAGGGAAACGAGAGTAACGCATTTGGCGATCGTTCAGCTGAACACACACCGCACCTTCAAGCTCATCGGCATTGAACGAGCTGTCATCAAATGCGTCTACATCGCCTTCTAGGATGTAAAGGTCTTCTGGACAATCATCAAGATCCACCAGCTTCTCTTTAATACCATCAAGATCCGAAACCACAATTGCGTGACGAGCCGGGCCGTACATCGCACTGAAGTACGGTGCATCACCGATTGTGATGTCATCATAGATCTCAGAAAGCAGCACGCCACCAAGCGTATCCGCTAGGCCTTTCAGGCGAGGATCGTTAGAACCACCTGGAGAAGCTAAACGCTCAATCTCTTGCTCAAGTTCAGCTCGGCGCGTTGCCAACTGATCTTTTGCTACCGCTTGAGACTTTTCGTCTTCAAGTACTTGCTGCATTTGAGTCATCACCGCTTGGCTATCTTCTAGCTCAGCGTCGGTTTGATCTCTTAATGCTTCAAGCGCATCGTTTGCCGTGATCCACGCGGGAGCAATGGACTCAAGTTTTTGAATCTCTTGATCGTGGTTTTGTTGTACACGACGTTGCTCACTCTTCGCTTCACGCAACTCTTCTTGAGCGTACTCAAGAGATTCGATCTGCATAGCGTGACGTTCACGTTCTTCATCGAAAACCGCTTCGTCAGTCAGTGAGATATTGTGTTGCTTTTGGTATTCAGTCGCTAGCTCTTTTGCTTGACGCTGCTGAGCCACATCACGAGCCATATCGCGGTGCTGAGCACGCCACTGCTGTTCATTTTCAACAACGTGTTTTGCGTTACGGCCTTTTTCTAAAGCTTGCTTAGCGCTGCTAGACGCTTCTTTACGCTCAACGTCACCAACGATGCTCTTAACCAAAGACAGCGCTTTGTCGAACTGCGCAGAAGCAGCAGAAGACATGTCTAGTTTGTGCTTAGTAGACAGTAGCGTTTGAGTGCTTGATTCTTCTTGTGCTTTTAGCTCAGAAACCAATGTTAACGCGCTTTCTGCCGTAATAGATTCATCACCAAGTAGCTGCTTAGTTTTCTCTAATGCTTGAACCGCTTGCTGGTATTGAAGCGCACGAGTCTGCTGAACATCCAACGCTTGTTGGTAGTCAGCAAGCTGAGTTTTCAGGCTATCCACTTCTTCTTCAGTGATGGTTGCCTGCTCTTCAGCAAGAAGTACTCGCTCTTGAGCTTCTTCAACCACCATCATTTGCTCTTCTAGACGCTCGTTAAGCTCTTCTAGATCTTCGCTGTAGCGAGCAATTTTCTCTTGCTGACGAAGTGCAGTTTGAACTAATTGAAGATGATCCGAAGCAGCTTGGTAATCTTGCTCTAGTGCTGATTCTTGATCGACAAGTAACTCTAGTTCTTCTTGAACGCGGTTCAACAAGTTGTTTTGATCAAGTAAGGTTTCGCGAGAACCGAACAGTTCACCACGGAACTTCATTGTTTGATCTAACTTGTTACGACGATCGTTTGCATGGCGCATGTAATCTGCTGCCACGTAGTTCGTAGATTCAGTGATCAAGTGCTTGAACAAGTCACGATCCGACTGAGTCGTCTTGATCGCTTCTAGCGTCATGCGGTTTTCGCGTAGTGCTGATTCCATGTCTTGGAATGCTTTCTTCACACCGCCATTTTGCGGTAGAAGGTAATCACGCAGAGAACGCGTAATCGCACTAGAAATACCACCGTAAAGTGATGCTTCAATCAAACGGTAGAACTTAGAACGGTCGCTGCTGTTACGCAGTTTCTTCGGTACCACACCGTATTCAAACATTTGCGAGTGGTAATCAACAATCGAAGAAAACGCTTTAAAATGCGCGCCTTCGTATTGTGCAACCGCCGCTTTCACGTCGTTCAACTGACATACGCGAGCGTGGCTATCTGAAACGTTCTGAATCAACACATCCGTTGGTTTCACATGGCTTGGAAGGCCTTGAATAACGAACGGTTTAATGTCGACTTTCTTATCACGACCCGCAACTTGCTGCAGTTTTACTGCAAACAATAGACGTTGATTACGAGAGTTCACCACATCTAGCGCGGCATAACATGCGCCTGGCTGAAGCTTACCGTAAAGGCCTTTATCACGAGATGACTGCGAGCTACCCGCTTCCGTCGTGTTACGGAAATGCAGAAGGCTTTGGTCAGGGATCAGCGCTGTGATGAATGCCGCCATTGTGGTCGACTTACCCGCACCGTTACCGCCAGAAAGCGTTGTAACCAATCCATCAATATCAAAAGTACGCGCAAAGAAGCCGTTCCAGTTGACCATGGTTAATGATTGATACTTACCTCTTTCAATCATGCTTCACCTTCTACTTTTGTTTGTTCGCCATCGTTTGACTCAAGGTCAAAGTCAGCTTGATCGTTAAAAATGTCTTGTTGACCGTTTTCGTCTACGTCTACGTCTACGTCTGCATCTACTTCTGATGTGGCTTCCGCTTGTTCTTCATTCAACAAGCTACCTTGGTTAGGCTCTTGGGTATGCACCACAGCTTCACCATCACGGATAAGACGCAATTGCGCTTCTTTCATGTCGTCACCAACACGAACGTCGGCGCCAAAACGGAATACCGCTTCGCTGATACGGAACTTGCCCGTCTCGCCAATCGCAATCAACATACCGATACGGCGTAAACGACGCAGAGAAGTACGTACTTTTTCGAAGAGCTTTTCTTTATCTAAATCAGAACCAGACGCACGGTTGGTTGCTAGCTTCATGAGTTTTTTCTCATCCGCTAACGACATCAATTCATCAAACAGTTCTTGGTTGGTGAAGATACCTTCATGAGCCAGACGTTCTGGGCTTAGGTATAAGAAACACAACACCTTGCCAACCAACATGTCGAGCTCAGACAACACACTACGACCAATCAGAGACGTAGAGCGCGGACGCAAGTAGAAGAAACCTTCCGGTGCTTTTACCAGTTCCGTATTGTAGCGTTGATAGAAATGCTGAAGCTCAACTTCAAAATCGGACAGCAATGCGTGGTTATCTAGATCTTCTGTTGAAACATGCTTTCCTGAACGCAGCATGCTATCTAGCGCAGGGAACAGTGGGTTCGCTATCGCTTTTACCAGTTTCTCTGGCATGTAATCATCAGTACTTGTTAATGACATTTGCTTGTACCTTTGCACCGAAATCGTTGATTGCCTGCCAATCTGGCTGAATAGCCTGATAGTCAGACTCTGAGTAACCTAAGCGCACGGCTTGGTCGACAACAATTCTGGCTAAATCAAAATGGTGTGTGCGAGGGTGTGCAGCGAGGTAATCGCGTAGCACAAGGCCAAGATCAATTGGCGCACCTTGCTGTTTGTGAGCTTTTAACATCTCTGCAATTCGATCTGAAAGCAGGTCATTCACTTGCTCAAATTCTTCGTACTCGACGTCGATTGGTGCTTGTCCCATCACTTCGTCATCACGAAGCACAAGCGCTTCATCACGAAGATCCGTCAGCTTCTCAGCATCGGCGTAGGTCAAAAGCCAAGGTGCATCAAAGTAGTCAGTGACTGACTGACGCAAGCGCTGGCTAAAGGCACGGTTTTTATCCATATCAATCGCGGTACGGATGAACTTGTGAACATGGCGGTCGTAGCCGATCCATAAATCGATGGCTTGTTGACCCCAACTGGTGATTCGGTCTAACTTCATCTGCAAGCCGAACAGGGTTTCGCCAACGAACTCGAGTTCATCGTCACCGTAAACAATTTCTTGAATATCGAGGATCTGTGTTTGCAGTTCATCACCCGCCGCTTGCAAGGTGTCTTGCAATTCTTTTAGCGTGGACGAGGTTTCTGAAAGCAAGGTTTCACAGTTGTTAATCGCCTCTCGCCAATCCTTGTTTAAAAGGTCGGCAATTTGCTGTTTAACGGTTTGCTGCTGCTCATCCATAACACGTTGGTTAAGATCAATCTGATCGAAAATTTCACCAACAGAATACTTGAGCACGCCGTAAACATTCTTTCTCCAATGTCCTGGAGTTCCGCCTTTTTGTGCTGCTTCAATGGCTTTTGCCATCTCGTCCGCAACCATAGAAAGCTGGATAGACAGTTTTAACTTAGAGAACTGACGGTGGCGTAAGTAATAATCTGAAATACCAATCGCCAGTGGTGATAAGCGATAAATACTCGCACCATCGGTGATTTCGCTGGTAAAGCGGCTAATCAACTTCTGTTTAACTAACTCGTTGATGGCATTGTTGGCACGAAACGCGGACGCTTCGCCAGTATCTTCAAACAGTCGAGTGACGATGGTAAATGCATCGTGCAGTTCACCCTCGCCCAACTCTTCATCGAACCTTTCATTGCTTAGTACTGCGATAGCAATCAAAAATGCTAAGCGCTCTGGTGGCAAGTTTAATGAAAAATCATGCTGCTTGACCCAGCCCACCAACTCATCAATTGGCTGCTCTTCGGCAGTTTGAGTCATTTCACTCATTGTGGTTCCTGTTACTGTTCTTCGTCATATCGAGTGTATTAGATATGACGCCTATTTCTTTATGACGCGGGCTTCTTACGATTGCATAGCGCATGTTGTGGCTTCTTTTACCACATTCACCGCTGTTATTGTGCAGGTTTTTGAGCCCAAACGTGAATATAACGGCCTAGTGACAGATATGGCTCTTGGCGACATAGCTGTTTTTCCAGTTCCAATACATCTTCAAATTGGTAATCGCCCATGTACTCCATATTACCTATGTAGTCACTGAAAGAGCGAATGCCTGATTTACCACAGATTTCTAGACCAGCGTCTTCTATCCATTGATAAACCTCTTCCGGCTTCAAGCCTTTTTGTGGTTGCAGCTTAAACCGTTTTCGATGTGGCATCCCATTCAATACATGAGGAATGTTGCCACAAATCACATTTTTCAGGACTAATCCGTGGTGGTTGTAAAACATTATCGAGGCAACGCCACCCGGTTTAACTTGTTCAAGCAATAAATCAAGCGCCTCTTTAGGATCGGCTAACCATTCCATTACGGCATGAAACATCACAAAATCGACTTTCTCATCGAGATGTTCTGCGACTTTTTGTACCGGTGAATGAATAAATCGATATTGCTCTAGCAAACCCGCTTCGCTGATACTTTCTTCTGCGAGCTTCAGCATTTCAGAAGAGAGATCACACAGAGAAACGTTATGCCCAAGCGACGCAATTTTTTGCGACATCTGCGCAAGGCCGCCTCCAGCATCAAGCACATGCAGCGGCGAAGCTGATTGCTCAAATTTGCTCAAAGCTTGTTCTAAATCTTCCCATACGATGATCTGACGGATCTCTCCTTTGTCAGAGCCGTAAATATTTTTTGCAAATTTGTGGGCAATATCGTCGAAATTACGGTCTTCAGTCACGGCTACTTGAGTTATTATGTCCTATCGTGCCTGCTATTCTGTCACAGGAATTTCAGGAATAAAGAGGCGATGTCTCTTTTTACTACTAAGTGATGTTTTTTCGGACTATTCGGATATGTTTGAGCTGAAAAAAGTAGTGTCTTCGCTATTGATGCCACTGCCAGCAATGTTAATTCTCGCTTTTCTGGGTTTAGCCCTAGTGATGTTTACTACCAAAAGGAAGACTGGTTGCCTAATCACCCTTTCAGCCCTATGTGGTATTTTCCTAATCGCTTTCCAACCAGTTTCTAGTCAACTTTTAATGCCAATGGAAAGGCAACACACCGCATTTTTACCTGTCGATGAAACCGTCGATTACGTGATGGTTCTCGGAAGTGGTCACGTCGTAGACGACCAAATTCCACCAACATCAGAACTTAGCCGCACCGGCCTGATGCGTTTAAGTGAAGGGATTCGTATTCTACGTCTTTACCCTGGTGCAAAACTCATTTTGTCTGGCTATGGCGCAGGCACTGAAGTAAGTAACGCAAGAATGATGGCTAAAGTAGCGTTAGCTCTTGGCGTAGCAAAGCCCGATATCATTCTGCTTGAAACAGCAAAAGACACCTGGGAAGAAGCTCGCCAAGCCGCTGCGTTCGTTAAAAATAAAAAAATGGTACTGGTGACTTCAGCGAGCCATATGACTCGTGCACTCAATGAATTCCATGCAGCTGGTATGAAACCACTGCCGGCACCAACTAACTTCCTTGCACAAGAAGGTATTGTTGAGCCTTGGAACAAGTACATGCCAAAAGCTCTTTACCTTGAGCAGACAGAGCGTTACTGGCACGAAACCATGGGATTGGTTTGGCAAAGCCTGCGTGACTGGCTAGATACAAGCAATGACATTGTTGAAGAACCGGTTATTCCAGAGGCTTCCAGCTTAATTGAAGATGACGGTGAGGTTTCTGCGGCTCAGCCTCAGTAAGCCCATTGAATCTTTAAACTCATCTTAAGCATACAGAGTCGCCAAGTATTTGTAGATTCTCTGGTCGTTAACAGTAAAAGCTGAGTAATAAAAAAGCCGAGACATCAATGATGTCTCGGCTTTTTACGTTTAAATGTCGTTGTTAATTAATCACTCCCGAAGGAAATCAATCACCAGCGAACATGTAACCTTCACCGTGAACCGTCACAAAGATTTGTGGGTTCTTAGGATCGAACTCCATTTTTGCACGCATACGACGAATCAGCACATCGATAGTACGGTCATTAGGCGCGTCCACTCGGTGACTGATCATATTCAGAATACGTTCGCGGCTTAATACTTGGTTAGGGTAAGAAGACAACGCCACTAGCAGTTCGTATTCTGCTTTGGTCAGTTTCACCGGTTCGCCGTTTTTGCTTAACGCACGACGAGGGATATCAAATGTCCACTCACCAAAACGAACCACAGACTCATCTGATGTTTCTTCTACTGCGCCCGCTGCTGTTTTACGAGCGGCAGAAATACGCCAAAGTAGGTTTTTAACTCGAACTAATAACTCGCGAAGTTCGAAGGGTTTAGTAACGTAATCGTCAGCGCCCATTTCAAGGCCAACGATTTTGTCGATGCTATCCGTGCGTCCAGTAACTAAAATAATTCCAATGTCTGATTGACTGCGTAATTCGCGAGTTAGCATCAATCCATCTTCGCCTGGTAAGTTGATGTCCAGCATAATGAGGTCAACGTTGTTCTCTTCTAACACGTTTCTCATTTGAGCGCCGCTTTCTGCTTCGCTCACTGTGTAACCCTCGTTCTGGAAGTATCCAACCAGTTTACTGCGGGTTACCACATCATCTTCTACGACTAATACGTGATAGCTCATCTACACCACTTTTCTTATTTAATAGTTTCAGTGACTATTCTATTCATAACTAGTAACAATTCTAGTGGTACAGAAGATAAAAGCCAGAAACATGAATTTTTTTTGATACAAGACAATCTTAAACCTTGCTATTTATCGTCCATCGCAATTCAATATAGGCATTACTACTAACGAGTAACTTTGCGTTTCGCAAATAACCTTGTTATTCGGCCTTGGTGTGCTTATGCCCAAGTGACTTCAAGATGCATATAAGCAACATCACAAGACTAAGTCAGGATCTAACAAATGAAAGATACGAAAGCGTTCAACGAGCAAAGAGCAGAAATATACTGGTGGCTATCAAGCTTATTTGCCAAAGAGCTCACTCAAGAAGAACTCGATCACTACCACTCTGTTGAAATTCGTTCTTTCCTAACTGGTTTAGGCGAAAATGAAACACTAAAGCCAGCGATTGATAAGTTAGTAGATGCGCTGAACCGTCTACAAACACGTGAAGATGCCCAGCTAGAACTGTCTGCAGACTTTTGCGATCTTTTCTTAAAAACAGATAAGCACGGTGCTCTTCCTTACGCTTCTATGTATATCGGCGAAACTGGCCTTTTGAATGATAAGCCAGCAAAAGATATGGAAGAGATCATGGCCAAGCACAACTTAGTCGTGAACCAAGATCTAAAAGAGCCAGCAGACCACATTGCTATCGAACTCGATTTCCTTGGTAACTTGATCATTCGTTCAAACGAAACGGATATTGAAGAAGAGCTAGAGAATTCATTTGCCGTTCAACAGCAGTTTATCGAACAACAATTGCTGACTTGGGTACCAAAGTTCAACGTGAAATGTCATGACGTTGATGAATTCGGTTTCTACGCCTCCGTCTCATCTTTGCTACTCGCATTCTGTCAATTAGACACTCAATATTTTTGCTGGTGAATAGCTTATTTGATGACTAGGTAAATAAATTCAGTAGAATGTGACAATTCACCCGGATTTCTGGGTGAATTTTATTGCGAGTAATTTCTAGTCAGTCTAAAATTGTGACCGCAAACGATAAAATATGAAACATTCACGAAATGCTATGCTTATTAAAGTTCAGAGCATTTCGGTGTTAAGACAAGCCGCTCAATAGCGGTTTTTTGTTTTTTAGCACTTTAGTACCCAAAGAGCCCTACAAATTTAAGCTCTTAGTTAGGTAGCTTAACGGCTACTTTATTCCGTACTTTGGGAAAGTAGCTTCTAATAGGATAAAACCATGGCCACTATAAAAGATGTCGCTCGCTTAGCCGGCGTATCAACAACAACCGTTTCTCACGTAATCAACAAAACTCGCTTTGTTGCAGAAGCAACTCAAGAAAAAGTAAACAAAGCCGTAGATGAACTGAACTATGCACCAAGTGCTGTTGCTCGTAGCTTGAAATGTAATACAACACGCACTATCGGCATGCTAGTGACTCAATCAACTAACCTATTCTTCTCTGAAGTTATCGATGGTGTTGAGAGCTACTGCTACCGTCAAGGTTACACTTTGATCCTGTGTAATACGGGCGGCATCTATGAGAAGCAACGTGACTACATTCGAATGCTTGCAGAGAAACGTGTAGATGGCATCTTAGTTATGTGTTCTGACCTAACTGAAGAACTAAGAGAGATGTTAGATCGTCACGCTGACATCCCTAAAGTTATCATGGACTGGGGCCCTGAGAGCTCTCAGGCTGATAAGATCATCGATAACTCTGAAGAAGGTGGCTACCTAGCGACCAAATACCTTATTGAACGCGGTCACTCTAAGATTGCATGTTTAAGTGGCCACTTAGACAAAGCAGCATGTGTTGAACGTATTGCCGGTTACAAGCGCGCACTCAACGAAGCAAAGATTTCTGCTGATGAAAATATGATCATCGAAGGCAACTTTGAGTGTGATACGGCTGTTCTTGCTGCAGAACAAATCGTTGAGATGGAAGATCGTCCAACAGCGGTATTCTGCTTTAACGATACAATGGCACTCGGCTTAATGAGCCGCCTGCAAGAAAAAGGCATTCGCATTCCTGAAGATATCTCAGTCATCGGTTACGACAACATCGAACTGGCTGAATACTTCTCTCCGCCGCTAACGACCGTTCACCAACCAAAACGTCGTGTTGGTAAGAATGCATTCGAAATTCTATTAGAGCGCATCAAAGATAAAGACCACGAAAAACGCGTCTTCGAAATGCACCCTGAAATTGTTGAACGAAGTACAGTTAAAACGTTAAATTAATTGACAATTCGAGTTTAATTTCATCAAGCGCACCTTTAGGTGCGCTTTTTTTATCAGCAACTATAATGAACCCAGATGCACAATAGAAAGATCATTAATTGAAGCAATATCACATTTTGAAATATCAACTGTGAGCTTCATTCAACAAAAACTTTATTCTATTCAATCAGTCACGCACAGGGCAAACCACTCGAAAGAGTGAGACGCAAAGCTTCCGGCCTAAACCACTCGTTGGTATGGTAGCGGGGTTACCGATGGCAAAATGCAGTAACTACTAATAATTTAGTAATTTACGGCTTATTGACAATTTAATTGCAACATTTTGCTAATCTCTCGGACCTGCTTATTTGGTGGCGTAGTTCAAATACACCGAGATAAATAACATGGATAAACCGATACTAAAGGACTCGATGAAGTTATTTGAGTCCCTAGGAAAAATAAAATCACGCTCAATGTTTGGTGGCTTCGGTCTTTTTGCTGATGACACTATGTTTGCTCTGGTTGTAAATGACCAGCTGCACATACGCGCAGACAAAGGCACAACGAAACAATTCGAACAACAAGGGTTTCAACCGTACGTCTACAAAAAACGTGGTTTCCCTGTCGTTACTAAATATTTCGCTTTACCTGAAGGCCTCTGGCAAGACCAAGAGAAAATCTTGCAGCTTGCAACCACGTCTCTAGGTTTTGCTAAAGAAGAAAAAGCTGAGCAGTCTTCTGCTAAGCCGACCCGACTCAAAGATCTGCCGAATCTTCGACTCGCTACCGAGCGTATGTTGAAAAAGGCAGGGATCGATTCTGTAGAACGTTTATATGAATCTGGCTCTGTAAACGCATTTAACGCCATCAAAGAATCGCATGCGTCTTCTGTCAGTATTGAACTACTTTGGGCGCTAGAAGGCGCGATCAATGGTACACATTGGTCTGTTATACCGCAGCAGCGTCGCGAAGAGCTTATCAATCGCGTCAATTAACATTGTCAGTGCAATCTATATACATAACTAAGCCGCATTTACTGCGGCTTTTTTTATATCTGGTGAAAGTTAAACTATGCTTTGCCTGTCTATCTATACTATCGGTATGCATTGAAAATTTAGAGGAAGTATCAATGAGTAAGAAAATGATATTGGGTATTGTGTTGGTTGTAACCATCGTGTTGTTAGGCATCAATTTCGGCCAGTACTTAACGCTTGAAAATGCTAAGGCCCAACAAGCTGTGTTGAATGACTACATTGACAGCAACTTTATAGCGGCTGCCGCTATCTATTTTGTCGCGTATGTAATGATTACGGCTTTCTCCATTCCTGGTGCCGCTGTTGTGACCCTGTTAGGCGCCGCGCTATTTGGCTTCTGGAATAGCTTGCTGCTGGTATCTTTCGCAAGTGCCATCGGTGCGACCTTAGCCTTCTTAAGTAGCCGTTACCTGTTGCGTGACTGGATTCAAACCAAGTTTGGTGACAAATTGGCGACGATTAACAAGGGGGTTGAAAAAGACGGCGCATTTTACCTGTTTTCTCTGCGTCTGATTCCTGTATTCCCATTTTTCCTTATCAACCTATTGATGGGTCTAACACCGATGTCAGTGAGTCGTTACTACATTACGAGTCAAATCGGGATGTTACCGGGGACGGCGGTTTTTTTGAATGCTGGTACTCAGCTCGCAGAAATTGATTCACTTTCGGGCCTCGTCTCCCCTTCAGTACTATTGTCATTTGCGTTATTGGGGATATTCCCAATAGTGGCTAAATGGTTGATGGGTAAGTTTCGTTCAGCGCCCGTAGCTGAATAACGTGTATAGCTGAATAATTTATAATAGCTAAATAACACAGATAGCCGAATAAGGTTCTATTTCAATGAAAATCTTCAGTGCATCGAATCCGACAGAAGCTCATATCATCTGTGGATTATTAGAAAGCGAGAATATTGCCTGTGAAGTCCGTGGTGAGGGATTGTTCGGATTGAAGGGGGAAATCCCATTCACTGAAGAAACTGACCCTTACGTATGGTTATATGAGCCAGAATTGGCCAGTAAAGCTCGCATGCTAGTAAATGACTACCAAAAACAGCAAGATTCGATCATCTATGAAGAGTGGCGTTGTGGTGAGTGTCATGAAGTCAACGAAGCTCAATTCGGCTCTTGCTGGCAGTGCGGTGCTGCCTCACCTGAATAGCAAGGTTTCAGTGATCTGATAGAACGATTCGGTCAGATACCTCCTCCAAACAAAAACGGGAAGCTAAAGTTAGCTTCCCGTTTTTATTTCAATTCGATTCAATCATCATCTTTGATTTCGCGCCTAGAAAATCATTGGATTTGTTTTTGAATAAACGCAATCGAACGCTGATTAAACTCTTCAGGGCTTTCCACGTTACATACGTGCCCACAATTCGGAATCTCTACTAGCTCGCTCGATTCATGCGCTGCGACCATTTCTTTTACAGGCTTAATAAACATGTAGTCGCGTTCGCCCATCAAATAAAGAGTCGGTATTGGTAGCTCTCTATCTTTAAAATATTTCATCAAGGGGTTTACATCAGCCGTTAAGATAAACCAGCGCTTAAACTCTTTCTGGCACAGCTTTTTAGCTTCGCGGATAAACAGGTGACGCGATTCTTTCTGACTCTTTTGTGGCATCACAACATAAGCAAAAAGGCTGTATAACCACATGTAAGGAATGATGTGCTTGCTGAGGTTACCCAACTTGATTAACACTTGAGAGCGAGTGTTTAGCTTAGTGACAGCACCACCCAGTACCATTGAACGTACACGGCCAGCCGCGAGCTCTGCAACGTTACGCACAATAATCGTGCCCAAAGACATGCCGACGAAATGTGCAGAACGAATTTTAAGATGGTCTAACACTTTAAGAATATCAAGCGTCACCGATTTGAACGTATAACGATTCGAAATCAGCCCTTTAAGTATATTGTCTGATTTACCGTGCCCTCTCAGATCAATGAGAAGTAAGTTGAAATGCTGTTTATACGCTTTGATCTGCTTGAACCAGATGGAGGAGCTGCCTCCTGCGCCATGCACAAATACAACCCACTCATCGCTCGTAGGGTGAGTAAATGTTTTATGAAATAGTAAACTCTCAGACATACCTATCGCTTTAATTATTGGAATGGAGCTATGCCTCATCACGAGGCGATGACTAAGGATATCACGCTATTAAGAACTTTAAGTGATAATAGTGTCAAACCTATCATTAGTCATGTGAATACCTACCTCACCTTTTCTACCTGACTAAAATGAGTTTGCAAGCTTTGTCTTCGTAAACGTGATGTGCTCTGACCAGGAAACAAAAAGGCACTCTACAATTAGAGCGCCTTCATTTATTACGAGCGGTTGTCGCTCGCCAGCTAATTTTAATGCTAAGTCAACAAGTTAAAGTGCTGAATGGTACATAGCTAGGTATTCTTTAGCCGCATCTTCCCAACTAAAATCTTGCTGCATCGCATAAAGCTGAACACGCTTAATTTCAGATGGGTTTTGTGCGTAAAGCAGTAATGAACGATGTAACACAGCCAATAACGCTTGCGGTGTTGGCTCTTCAAAAGCAAACCCAGTCGCGACTTCAGGATCCTGATCGTAATCATTCACACTGTCTTTTAAACCTCCCACAGAACGAACAATCGGCAAAGTACCGTAAGCCATGCTGTAGATTTGGTTTAAGCCACACGGTTCAAATTCCGAAGGCATCAAGAAGAAATCAGAGCCTGCTTCAACCAAGTGCGCAAGTTCATTATTGTACGCTTCCACGAACGAGAACTTATCTGAGTGAAGCGCTGATAGCTCTTTCAATTGACTCGCCAAAACCGGATCGCCAGTACCGACAATCACGATCTGAAGATCGTTTTTCAAAAACTGTTCGATGATAGGCAGTAAGTAATGAACACCTTTTTGATTCGTCAGGCGACATACCATGCCATAAACTGCGCAATCGGCAACGGGTAAACCAACATTTTGTTGCAGCTTTTGCTTACAAGCTGATTTTCCGCGAGCCATGCTGTGCTTGGTCGCTTTGTATTTACGAGGTAGGAAAGCATCAGTTTCCGGATTCCAAGCCCCGTAATCACACCCATTCAAAATGCCGAACAGATCAGCTGATCTGTGTTGGAATTCTGCAGCCATACCGTGGCTACCTAATTCCGTTTTCAACTCTTCTGCATAGGTAGGACTTACTGCGTTCACTTTATCCGCGCACATCACTCCAGCTCTTAGCATAGTGACATGAGTGTCACTCACTGAAGCTTCAGGTACATGGTAACTATGCATCTCTGGCAGGAATTGCAGTTCATCGTATGCGAACACACCTTTGAATACCGCATTGTGAATCGAGATAACACTGCGCGTATTTTCGAAGAAATCGTGTTGTTGATAACGCGATTTAAGCAAGAAAGGAACGAAACCAGTATGCCAGTCATTTGCATGAATGATACCCGGCTGAAAACCAAGTTTAGGAAGCATATCAAGACAGGCTGCACTAAAGAACGAGAAGCGCTCTCCGTTATCAGCATAAGCTTGATTGTTTTCTGCGTACATTTCCGGGCGGTCGAAATACTTGGCACATTCAATACCAAAAACTGGAACGCCTTCTACGCTCAGTTTTTTAACTTGATAAGCCGTATGAGGCCAATGATCGAGTTCAGTCGATAAAATAACTTCTGCTGAATCAATGTTTGGAATGTTTCTATATGCGGGGATAGTCACTCGAACGTCCTGTTCGAGTGTTTGCAACGCTTTCGGCAGTGCCTTGGCTACATCAGCCAAGCCACCACTTTTAATCAAGCCTTCAACTTCAGACGCTACAAAAAGTACCGAGAGAGTCTTAGTAACCAACTCGTGCTCCTTTAGAAATCACTACAACACCATCGTCAGATACGTGGTAATGCTTTTTGTCTTCTGTCAGATTCACACCAATTTGTGTACCCGGTGCGATGTCTGCATCTTTATCAATGATAACACGGCGCAAGATACAACCTTCACCCACTTTTACGTCACCGAGTAAGATACTTTCGCTGATATCACACGCTGATGCGATATTGCTGCGGAAGCCCAATACACTTTTTTCAATACGCGAACCACGTACATAACTACCGCTACACACAAGGCTATCAATGATCTGAATTCGACCATTTGCCGAATCAGTAAACGTAGCTGGTGGTAGTGGCGGGTAATAAGTGTGTAGAGGCCATTTACGGTTGTATAGCGAGAATGGCGCATCTTTCTTAAGAAGGTCCATGTGCGCTTGCCAGTACGCGTCAATCGTACCTACATCGCGCCAGTAAACTTCTTCTTTCTCACCAGTAATACGGTTGGTGCTAAAATCATAAACAAACACATCACCACGTGGGAACATATTTGGAATAATGTCTTTGCCGAAATCGTGTGTCGAACCTTCTCTATCAGCATCTTCCGTTAGTTCAGCAAAAAGCTCTTTCGCTTCGAACACGTAGTTGCCCATTGAAACAAGCGCTGATTCTGGATCGCCCGGGATCGACTTCGGATTTGCAGGTTTCTCTTCAAAGCCAATCATACGGCCGTCAGCATCAACCTCAATAACACCGAATTCTGATGCTTCAGCAAGCGGCATGCGCAATGCTGATACTGTTAGAGCCGCTTTCTTCTCTTTATGGAAATCAAGCATCTGTTTGATGTCCATCTTATAGATATGGTCTGAACCAAAAATACATACTTGATCAGGTTCTTCCAACTCCATAAAGCCCATGTTTTGGTAGATAGCATCTGCTGTGCCTTCATACCAACGCTTTCCTTTACGCATTTGCGCAGGAATTGGGTCGATAAAACGGTCTGTTATACCACTGATATTCCAGCCTTTTTTCATATGGTGGAACAGTGACTGTGACTTAAATTGTGTTAATACGTAGATCTTCATTAGATCAGCATTAACGAAGTTGTTCAAAGCGAAATCAATTAAGCGGTAACTACCACCGAAAGGAACCGAGGGTTTGCTGCGAGATTCAGTTAAAGGTCTTAAGCGAGAGCCTTCACCACCAGCAAGAATCATTCCCAATACACCAGCCATTTTATTCTCCATATATCTATAGCTTGTCGATGTTAGTACTCGTAGAGGTATCTTCCTCTGGGGGATGAGCACCAACACTTATTTCGGTATTTAGCGAATATCCATTCACATACAGTGACAATATCCTAAGCCAAACGTTGTTATGTGTGCACTATTCTTTGCACTTGGTTTTATATACGTTATCGACTTTTCGGCCGAATTCAATTTTTAATACGCCATTCTGTGGTACGTAAGCTGATTGCTTTCCTAAGACTTAAAGCAGCTCACACTACACCGTCCAGACGAAACATTACATTAACACCCGACACACATCAGGTATACAACTAAACGCTGATCTGTGAGTTACAATATTTTAATTAAGTTACATTCTCGTTAAAGTTACATAAGAAGATGTGATTAATTGCCGCCATTTATTTTACGGTGTGAATTTAATGAATTCTCGCCGACGAAAAACCAAATCAACAAGTTGCATATTTAGTCATATTGAGATCAAAAAAAAGCAGCCATTAGGCTGCTTTTTCATCAATAACGTTCAGTTACTTCTCTTTAGGCTTTTTACGCTTATCCGTAACTTCCCACTTACCGTCGATGTACAACGCAGTCCAACCGGACGGTTTTCCATCTACTTCAGTACGAA
This sequence comes from Vibrio sp. 10N.261.46.A3, assembly GCF_041472995.1. Lineage (NCBI taxonomy): Bacteria > Pseudomonadati > Pseudomonadota > Gammaproteobacteria > Vibrionales > Vibrionaceae > Vibrio > Vibrio sp. 10N.261.46.A3. The sequence continues at coordinate 26,364 of NZ_JBFRRH010000057.1, forward strand.
CGTAGTTTTCTTTGGTCTTACGACTAAAACGAACCACTGTCGGCTTACCATCAGGGTCAGCAACTGGCGCTGATGCTAGGTATTGGAACTTAGGTGAGATACGGTCTTTAAAACGAACCAGCTCTTCCACTAATGGTGCACGTGTTTCACGTGATTTAGGGAAGTTGCTCGCAGCCATAAATAGACCAGAAGCACCATCACGAAGAACAAAGTACGCGTCTGAATTTTCACATGGAAGTTCAGGGAAATGTACCGGGTCTTCTTTCGGTGGCGCAACTTCGCCATTTTTCAGAATCTTACGAGTGTTCTTACAATCGTCATTGGTACAATCCATGTATTTTCCAAAACGACCGTTCTTCAGAACCATGTCAGAACCACACTTGTCACACTCAACAAGTGGACCATCGTAGCCCTTCACTTTAAATTCGCCGTGCTCAACCACATAACCTTCACAGTTCGGGTTGTTACCACATACGTGCATCTTACGCTTATCATCGATCAGATAAGCATCCATTGCCGTTTCACAAATAGGACAACGCTTTTTAGCTCGAAGTGCTGCTGTTTCAACGTCTTCTTCAAGCACGTTGATAATGCCTTCTTCATCACCAAGGTTGATTGTTGTCTTACAACGCTCTTTTGGTGGAAGTGCATAGCCAGAACAACCAAGGAATACGCCTGTCGAAGCAGTACGAATACCCATTTTACGGCTACAAGTCGGACACTCAATATCGGTTTCCACGATATGATTTGGCTTCATGCCACCAGCGTCTTCGTCTAAATCTGCTTTTTCCAAATCGCCAGTAAAGTCTTCGAAGAAGTTATCTAGCACGCCTTTCCAGCTTGCTTCGCCTTCTGCGATTTGGTCCAACTTCTGCTCCATACGAGCAGTGAAGTCGTAGTTCATTAGGTCATTGAAGCTGCCGTCTAGACGGTCAGTAACAATTTCACCCATTTTCTCAGCATAGAAACGACGCTGTTCAACTTTTACATAACCACGGTCTTGAATTGTCGAGATGATTGATGCGTATGTTGAAGGACGACCAATACCACGCTTCTCAAGCTCTTTAACTAGCGCCGCTTCAGTGAAACGAGCCGGTGGCTTAGTGAAATGCTGCTTAGGGTCTAGCGCGATCAGATCAAGCTTATCGCCGATCTGTACTGCTGGAAGGATCGTATCTTCGTTTTTACCCATTGGACGCTGAACACGAGTCCAACCATCAAATTTAAGGATACGACCTTTCGCTTTTAACGTGTACTCATCGGCTTTAACGCTTACTGTCGTTGAATCGTATTGAGCTGGTGTCATTTGACACGCAACGAATTGATTCCAAATTAGCGAGTAAAGCTTGTGTGCGTCTGCGTCTACGCCGTTTAGATCTTCCGACTTAACATCTACACTTGAAGGACGAATCGCTTCGTGGGCCTCTTGAGCGCCCTCTTTGCTGCCGTATACAAGTGCTTTAGGTGGAAGGTATTGCGCGCCGTACTCAGAACCAATGTATTCACGAGCGGCTTCTACAGCTTCTGAACTCAAGTTGGTTGAGTCAGTACGCATATAAGTGATGTAACCCGCTTCATACAGCCGTTGAGCCAGCATCATGGTTTTCTTTACGCCATAACCAAGACGGGTACTCGCCGCTTGTTGCAGCGTCGACGTGATGTAAGGTGCAGACGGCTTACTCTTTGTTGGGCGGTCTTCACGTTTACATACTTCGTATTGCGCTTTTTCTAAAACGCTAACAGCAGCTTGTGTTTGCGCTTCATTTTCAGGTTTAAACGCAACACCGTCTTTCTGTGCTACTTGCAGTCTGAAGTCGGTTTTCTCTGCTGTTTTAGTATCAGCATGCACATCCCAGAACTCTTCAGGGATAAAGGCGTTGATCTCGCGCTCACGCTCTACCAGTAGTTTTACCGCTACTGATTGAACACGGCCAGCGGACAGGCCTCGTGCTACTTTTTTCCAAAGCAGAGGTGACACCATAAAGCCAACAACACGGTCCATAAAACGTCGTGCTTGTTGTGCGTTTACGCCATCAATATTTAGCTCACCTGGAGTTTCGAAAGCTTGTTGAATAGCATTCTTGGTGATTTCGTTAAAAACCACTCGCTTGTATCGCGTTTCATCGCCGCCGATGATCTCACGAAGGTGCCATGCGATAGCTTCTCCTTCGCGGTCCAAATCGGTTGCGAGATAAACATGGTCTGCGTTCTCAGCCAGTTTTTGCAATTCAGCGACGACTTTCTCTTTACCAGGTAGGATTTGATAGTTCGCTTCCCACTCTTTATATGGGTTGATACCCATCTTTTTGATAAGAGCTTTGCGATCTTTTTCTTTTTTGATACGAGCTTTGTCTTCTGGGCTCATACCCTTGGTTGAAACTGCAGCAGCCTTTTGACCAGTACTTTGACCTGCCGTTGGTAAATCACGTACGTGACCTACACTCGACTTAACGACAAAGTCTTTGCCAAGATATTTATTGATAGTTTTAGCCTTGGCTGGCGACTCCACTATAACGAGCGATTTACCCATATTGACTCTAACGTCCTTAATCACGATGCTTCAGCACCAACAATTTAGCTTGTGGGCTTTTACGCATGATATTCTAAATTCATTGCTTCTTTTTTTACTATTGTGCGAGATTACTAGAAGATCAACCGCTTTTTTCAAAATTGGATCTGATCGCTCGACAATTCGACGACTCATAGAGAAAAGGGTCACAATATAAAGAAGCTATAAAGTACTCACGAAGAATACTTGCAAGAGCCTATTCATCAGGCATTACGTCTAAACGGGCTCATACTAAGCTTGTCCGCGAATCTAACGCGAGCCCCATTCAATTATTTTTGCCGTAAATCACAAAATAAATTGTGGATGTTTGAAAAGACTCTCTTAATCGGTTGTGAAATCATTGAATTTCTAGTTCGACACCATAAACTCAACGTTATATTCAGTTATCAGAGATAAACTCATGACAAAGAAAGTAATAGCAGAATTTGATTTACTGCTTATCGCAAACCAAATTATCCAATCACATGATGACTACATTGAAGGCATGCGCGCAAACAGCGTAGTAGAAAAAGACGATGTACTCGTCTTCAAAGGTGAATACTTCTTAGACAGCAATGGAATGCCGACCGAGAATACAACCGCGGTATTTAACATGTTTAAATACTTAGCGCACCACCTTTCGAAAGAATTTACAATTCAGCAATAATTAAAAAGCTTGCCACTTAGGCAAGCTTTTTTGTTCCTAAACCTTTACATACTAAGCATTTTTATAGACTTAGCATTTTCAGCTTGTCGAAATAATCAGGGAATGTCTTTGACGTACAACCTGGATCATTAATCGTCACAGGCGTATCGCTCAAAGCAACCAGCGAGAAACACATCGCCATACGGTGATCATCGTAAGTATCAATCGCCGCGTGAGTCAGTTCAGCCACAGGGTTAACAATGATGTAATCTTCACCCTCTTCGACTTCAGCGCCGACTTTACGTAGCTCTGTTGCCATTGCAGCCAAGCGGTCTGTCTCTTTCACACGCCAGTTGTAGACATTACGGATTGCCGTTGTGCCTTTCGCAAACAATGCGGTTGTCGCAATAGTCATCGCAGCATCTGGGATATGGTTATAGTCCATATCAATGCCTTTCAGCTCGCCACAACGAGAGATAACGTAGTCGTCACCCCATTCGATTTCCGCACCCATTTTCTCAAGCGCATCAGCGAATTGGATATCACCTTGGATACTGTTTTTACCAATACCAGTGACCTTAATCTCACCACCTTTGATAGCAGCAGCTGCAAGGAAATATGACGCAGATGATGCATCACCTTCCACCAAGAAATCACCCGGTGCCGAGTAAGATTGCCCGGTAGGAATCACAAACTCTTGGTAATCGTTATTGATCACGTCCACACCAAATTGCTTCATGATGTGCAGCGTAATATCGATGTAAGGTTTAGAAACCAATTCACCGTCAATTTTAATGGTCACTTCACCTTCAGCTAAGGGCGCAGCCATCAAAAATGCCGTCAAGAATTGACTAGAGATTGAACCGTCGATAGAAACCGTACCGCTCTTCAGACCTGTACCTGTGATCTTCAATGGTGGGTAGTTTTCGTTCTCTAAGTATTCAACGTCAGCACCGGCTTCTCGTAGTGCTGTTACTAAGTGGCCAATTGGGCGCTCTTTCATGCGCGGCTCACCAGTGAGAGTGTATTCACCGCGACCTAAACATAGTGCAGCCGCCAACGGACGCATCGCCGTACCTGCGTTACCTAAGAAAAGCTCGAGGGCTTTGTCACTTGAAAATGCACCACCAACACCTGTCACTTCACAAACGGTTTTGTCTGCAGACAACTGGTAATCAACACCTAACTGAGTCAATGCATTCAACATATGACGAATATCATCACTGTCTAGCAAGTTTGTTAGGCGAGTGGTTCCCGTAGAAAGTGCAGCCAAAAGAAGTGCACGGTTGGAAACGCTTTTTGAACCAGGTAGGTTAACTTCCCCGTTCACTTTTTGAATTGGTTGTAACGTAAGGCTTTCCATTAAATCTTATAGTCCTTGTACCACCCGAAGTCACTGGCGCGTATTTATTTTCGGGTGATGAATAATTCTTCGTACTTGCAGACTAACGAACTTTTCCAACGAACTCCAGAGCTAATCCCGCTCAAACCGGTGATTAATTAGCCAATCAATCGTATTTATATACTAGTACACTAGATCAACTCGAACACCATCTGAAAAATAGAGAATTCGTACATCATCGCCTCGGTTGAACAGCATCGAGTTATCGACATCTTGGATGATGTTGACCAGCTTGTCGTCTTTGGTTTTGACCAATAACTCGACCAGTTTGTACTCTACTTTATATTGTGTGTTACCTCGGTTACGAGCAATACCCGCGCCCGCTACTGCGCCGACAGCTGTCGCCACTTCTTTACCGGTGCCGCCGCCAAACTGATTACCAATCAAGCCACCAATCGCCGCGCCTAACAAGGTTTCCCAACCATTCGCTTTCGACTCAACGATCTCTTGCTGAGTGATGTATCTGACCGTATCAATCTCACCATAAACCACCTCGTTTACTGGTCGAGCTTGGTTTCTGTTGTAAGCTGCATTTGCCAACATGGGCAAAACAAGTAAAATCCAAAGCAACTTCTTCATGGTAAAACTCCTAAAGACCTCTTGGTCAGTGATTAATCTGTAATGCGGTACTTATGACTATAAACCTAACCGAACTTGATACTACCAGTATAGAGTTTCCTTCGCCTTTCGACGCGCTTGATGAACCCAACGGTCTGCTCGCCTTCGGTGGTGATTTATCACCAATGCGAATTTTAAACGCTTATAGCCAAGGTATATTTCCATGGTATGGCCCAGGTGAGCCTATACTTTGGTGGAGCCCTGCACCGCGAGCGGTATTTAATCCTAAGACATTCGAACCGTCAAAAAGTCTTAAAAAGTTTCAAAGAAAACACAATTACCGAGTCAGCATCAACCAAGCGACGGACAAAGTAATTGGTTATTGCTCTTCACTAAGACCCGAAGAAGAAACCTGGCTAAACAGCGACATGCAGTCAGCCTACCGCAAACTCGCTTCATTAGGTTTCTGCCACTCGGTTGAGGTTTGGCAAGATGATGAACTGATCGGCGGACTTTACGGCTTACAAAGAGGCCAAGTCTTTTGCGGTGAATCGATGTTCAGCCTGAAGAGCAATGCCTCTAAAATTGCGCTGTGGTACTTTTGTGAACACTTTACACAATTCGGCGGACAACTGATTGATTGCCAAGTCATGAACCCTCACTTGGAATCCTTAGGCGCTATCGAGGTTGATAGGGATGAATTCCTAGGTTCTCTGCAATTACTCAAAGAGTTCTCCGTTAACGATGCATGCTTTAAAACCCAATGGCTAAAGGAAATGCCTTAATGAATCCAGATTTACAACAAATCAGAATTGGATTAACAGACAATCGCGCTTGCAGCTACTTACCTCACCTCGAAGAAAGAGTGGCGGTCACGCTTGACGAACACATGCACACCTCAGATAACTATGAAGTTCTGCTTGCGAATGGATTTCGCCGCAGTGGTTCAACCATTTATAAGCCACATTGCGATAATTGCTCAGCATGCCAAGCAATTCGCCTTTCAATTCCTGAGGTAAAGCTTTCCAAAAGCCAACGACGGATCCTGAACAAGGGAAAATCACTGCGTTGGGAGCTGAAAGATGAGATGGATGACAACTGGTTTGATTTATACAGTCGCTATATCACCGCTCGTCACCGTTCGGGAACCATGTACCCACCCAAGAAAGAGGAGTTTCTACAATTCTCTAAAAATGAGTGGCTTACTACAAAGTTCATGCACATCTATGATGAAAACAAGTTGGTTGGTATCGCCGTAACCGACATCATGGCTCACTGTACGAGCGCGTTTTATACCTTCTTCGATCCTGATATAGATATTTCTATGGGAACACTTGGCGTTCTATTTCAGATCCAACATGCCCAGAAAGAACAAAAACAATGGTTATATTTGGGTTATCAAATCGATGAATGCCCTGCGATGAACTATAAAGTACGATTTCAACGTCATCAAAGGCTAGTAAATCAGCGGTGGCAAGGGTAGAATACGCGACAACTTTACATATTTTGATTTTAACGGCACAATCAAGCCGTTGAAAACCGCCAAATTTCGAAAGAGGATTAGATGGCTAAAGAAGACGTAATCGAGATGCAAGGCACTGTCCTTGATACTCTACCAAACACAATGTTCCGTGTTGAGCTTGAAAACGGTCACGTAGTGACAGCACACATCTCTGGTAAAATGCGTAAGAACTACATCCGTATTCTTACTGGTGATAAAGTAACTGTTGAGATGACTCCATACGACCTTTCTAAAGGCCGCATCGTCTTCCGTGCTCGTTAATTTTTAATTAGCGAATACAATAAGAAGCGGAGCTTAAGGCTCCGTTTTTTATTGCCTGAACTTTTTACTACACAAGCACATCAATCTCTCATCTCTCATCTCTCATCTCTCATCTCTCATCTCTCAAACATAAAAAAACGCACAACCGAAGTCATGCGTTTTAAATTTAAGCCCTTGAGTTATCAATCACTTCGTTAGTGCATAACCTCTTCTTTAGCACCAACATAGATGAAATCCAATTCGTCTTTTTTCAGGGATACTTTAACCGTACCGCCATCAACCAAGCTACCGAACAGTAACTCGTTAGCAAGTGGCTTCTTAAGCTTCTCTTGAATCACACGCCCCATTGGGCGAGCACCCATGGTCTTGTCATAGCCTTTATCAGCTAACCAGTGACGAGCATCCTCAGAAACCTCTAAAGACACGCCACGAGCGTCCAGTTGAACCTGAAGCTCGACAATGAACTTATCGACTACTTGGCTAATCACACTTGGATCAAGGCTGTTGAACCAAATGATATTATCAAGACGGTTACGGAACTCAGGAGTAAATACCTTCTTGATTTCGCCCATCGCATCTGGCGCATGATCTTGTTGGATCAGGCCGATCGATTTCTTCTCGGTTTCAGCCACACCTGCGTTGGTCGTCATCACTAGAATCACATTGCGGAAGTCCGCTTTGCGACCATTGTTGTCAGTTAGCGTGCCGTTATCCATTACCTGTAGTAGCAAGTTAAAGATATCTGGGTGAGCTTTCTCGATTTCATCCAGTAACACAACCGAGTGCGGGTTCTTGATTACGGCATCAGTAAGCAGACCACCTTGATCGTAACCAACATAACCAGGAGGAGCACCGATCAAGCGGCTCACAGAGTGACGCTCACCGTACTCAGACATATCAAAGCGCAGAAGCTCAATACCCATCAACTTAGACAGTTGAACCGTCACCTCAGTTTTACCAACACCAGTAGGACCAGCAAACAAGAATGAACCAACAGGTTTATTGTCTGCACCTAATCCAGCACGGGTTAGCTTAATCGCTTCGCTCAATACATCGATTGCAGGATCTTGTCCAAATACCAACATTTTCATGCGGTCATCCAGTTTCTGCAGTGTATCTTTATCTGAAGACGATACTGACTTCTCAGGAATACGCGCCATTTTCGCAACCATTGACTCAATATCAGCCACGCTTACAGTTTTCTTACGACGGCTTGCAGGTGCCAAACGGCTACGAGCGCCCGCTTCATCGATTACGTCAATGGCCTTATCTGGAAGGTGACGTTCATTAATGTATTTAGCTGACAGTTCCACAGCGGCACGCAAAGCTTTGTTGGTGTAGCGCACTTCGTGGTGAGCTTCGTATTTTGGCTTCAAGCCAATCAGGATCTTGGTCGTATCGTCTAGCGATGGCTCGATAATATCGATTTTCTGGAAGCGACGAGCTAAAGCACGCTCCTTCTCAAAAATACTGCTGTACTCTTGGTACGTTGTTGAACCGATGCAACGTAATTTACCACTGCTTAGTAGTGGTTTAATTAAGTTTGCCGCATCAACCTGACCACCCGATGCAGCACCCGCACCAATAATGGTGTGGATCTCATCGATGAACAGAATCGCGTCTTCTTCTTTCTCCAGTTGCTTAAGAATCGCTTTAAAACGTTTCTCAAAGTCACCACGATACTTGGTTCCTGCTAGCAGTGAGCCAATATCTAAAGAATAAATCACGCTATTCTGAATGATTTCAGGAACTTGCCCTTCAACGATGCGCCATGCAAGACCTTCCGCGATGGCAGTTTTACCGACCCCCGCTTCACCCACTAACAGAGGGTTGTTCTTACGACGACGACATAGAACTTGGATAGTACGCTCTAGCTCTTTGTCACGACCGATTAGTGGGTCAATATTGCCCTGCTTCGCTACTTCGTTAAGGTTGGTAGCAAAATTTTCTAAACGGTCTTCGGAATTAGCTTCTTCAGCATTTTCTGCACCACCAAATGAATCAGATGATGAAGGACTGTCGCCTTCGTTGCTGGCTTTAGTAATACCGTGTGAGATGAAGTTAACAATATCTAAGCGACTAATGTCGTTTTTCTTAAGAAGATATGCCGCGTGAGATTCTTGCTCACTAAAAATAGCCACAAGTACGTTAGCACCTGTTACTTCGCTGCGACCTGAAGATTGAACATGAAAAACAGCGCGTTGAAGTACTCGTTGAAAGCTCAACGTAGGCTGAGTTTCGCGAGTTTCGTCGCTTTCAGGGATAAGTGGGGTCGTTTGATCGATAAAAATATCGAGCTCATTGCGAAGAGCATCGAGATCAGCCTGACAAGCTTGGAGCGCTTCCTTGGCCGCATCATTTTCTAATAATGCTAGTAGGAGGTGTTCGACAGTCATGAATTCATGTCGCTTGTCTCGCGCACGAGCAAATGCGCCATTTAAACTCGTCTCTAATTCTTTATTTAGCATAAGTACCTCCTAAGGGAACAACAGTGTTGTTCGAGCAATTTATACTTGCTCCATTGTACATAGTAGCGGATGCTCATTTTCCTTTGAGTACATCGTGACCTGCGCTACCTTTGTTTCCGCTATTTCAGCACTGTATGTGCCGCATATAGCTTTACCTTCATAATGAACCTTGAGCATCACTTCCGTTGCTTTTTCGATATCTAGTGAGAAGAATCGCTCTAGGATCTCGATTACAAAGTCCATGGGCGTGTAGTCATCGTTATTCAACACAACGTTATACATCGCCGGTGGCTTTACTTTTGTTGCTTCTTTCTCCAGTAAATCTGAGCCTGGAGATGCCCATTCAAAGTTTCTGCTCATATCGCTTTGCTAAGGGTTATTTTTCGGAAGTCGTGAGTGTTTACCTAACTCAAATTTACCACATTCACGCTTTACGGTGTACTAAGAAACTGCACCGAGAAACAGTACCAAAAAATATTCCTCTATACTGAGCCTAATCCACCATTTCCATCGCTGCAAATAAAAGATCTCGATTAACAGGATTAACATATGTGATTGATTAAAAAGACGCCATAACTATTGATACTAACGATAAGATTACCGCTAAGTTACTATTTAGTTAATAGTTTGCAGTTAATCTCGAATGTGATTTGTTATTAAAATTGATCACTTTTATACCAATTTACTATTGACTGGGCTCAATCATTAGCTACATTGGAGCTAAAAGGTTTTTTAATACATTTTTGCAACATGAATTAAAATCAGTAACACGCTTCAAAAATTAACAATAAGGAATAATTACGCAGGGTAGCGTTAATTTCCGTAAGCAATGTACGAGATTCAAGCTATTAGCTGAAATTCTTTAGCTAGTAGGAATGATATCAATCGCACTTACAACAATTGATATAACAACGTTAGTAACAAAATGCATGAGGGATGTATAGCATGGCTACAGGTACAGTAAAATGGTTTAACAATGCCAAAGGGTTTGGCTTTATTTGTCCAGAAGGTGAAGACGGCGATATTTTCGCGCACTACTCCACAATACAAATGGAAGGTTATCGAACCTTAAAGGCTGGTCAGCAGGTCGACTATGAAGTAGAAAGTGGACCTAAAGGCTCGCATGCTAGCTCCGTTGTTCCTGTAGAAGGCAGCGCCGCAAAATAGGCGAATGCCGACTCATGTTAACCTCCGTCAGTCGTCATTAACGGCTGACAGGTAAACAGAATATTGAAACCGCTCATTTAATACCTGTAACACAGGATTACGTGAGCGGTTTTTTCGTTTTGGGGCTATAAGGTTGCTCACTAGACCATTCGTTCGCGGGTGTATTCTTATTAAGCTAGGTCTTGGGGGGATTAAAAAAGAACAAAAAAAGACGCTTTAACGTTATCGTTAAAGCGTCTCTCGTTTTGACTTTATCTATGACTTAGCTTTCAAACTAAGCAAATCGTTAGCAAATCACGTTCATGACTGACTAACGATGAGTCCAATCATTATGCATCAATAAACGCGTTTAGCGTTGAGCTTGGGCGCATTAGTGTTGAAACCAATGCATCGTCCAGTAGGTAGTAACCACCTAAGTCGCCAGCCACACCTTGAGCGTTGTTTAGCTCTGCAACGATCGCTTCTTCACTTTCAGCCAGTTGACTTGCCACACCTGCAAACTCAGCAGCAAGATCAGCGTCAGCCGTTTGCTCAGCAAGCGCCTTAGCCCAGTATGCCGCTAGGTAGTAGTGGCTACCACGGTTATCAAGCTCACCTACTCGACGTGAAGGAGACTTGTTGTTATCAAGGAACTCACCCGTTGCTTTATCAAGCGCATCAGCAAGAACTTGTGCTTTAGCGTTACCTGTTACTACGCTCAGGTGCTCTAGAGATGCAGCTAATGCCAAGAATTCACCTAGGGAATCCCAACGCAGATGGTTTTCTTTCTCTACTTGTTGAACGTGCTTAGGAGCAGAACCGCCAGCACCTGTTTCAAACAGACCCCCACCGTTCATTAGTGGAACAATCGATAGCATCTTAGCTGATGTACCAAGCTCTAGAATCGGGAACAAATCAGTTAGGTAATCACGCAATACGTTACCTGTAACCGAAATAGTATCTAGGCCTTCTTTGATACGAACCAATGAGTATTGAGTCGCTTCAAGTGGAGCAAGGATCTTAATTTCAAGACCATCGGTATCGTATTCAGGAAGGTACGCTTCAACTTTCTTAATAAGCTGAGCATCATGCGCACGTGACGCATCTAACCAAAATACTGCAGGGACACCCGATGCACGAGCACGCGTTACCGCAAGCTTAACCCAGTCTTGGATTGGTGCATCTTTAACCTGACACATACGGAAGATATCGCCTTCCTCTACGTCTTGCTCTAGAAGCACAGCGCCTGAAGCGTCAACAACTTGAACCTGACCAGCAGCTTCAAGGATGAAAGTCTTATCGTGAGAACCGTACTCTTCGGCTTTTTGAGCCATCAAGCCAACGTTTGGTACGCTACCCATCGTTGTAGGGTCGAACGCGCCGTTCTCTTTACAGAAATCAATAACCGCCTGGTAAATGCTCGCGTAGCTACGATCTGGGATCATTGCTTTGGTATCTTTTTGCTTACCTTCTGGATCCCACATTTGACCAGAAGAACGCAACATTGCCGGCATAGATGCATCTACAATGATATCGCTTGGTACGTGTAGGTTAGTAATTCCACGGTCCGAATCAACCATCGCTAGTGGTGGTTGCGTCTCGTATACCGCTTGCAGGTCAGCTTCGATTGCTTCTTTTTGATCTTGAGGAAGCGCTGCAATCTTCGCGTAGACATCACCGATGCCGTTATTTACATCAACGCCTAACTCTTCAAACAGTTGACCATGTTTAGCAAATACGTCTTTGTAGTAAACCTTAACCGCGTGACCAAAAATCACTGGGTCAGATACTTTCATCATCGTCGCTTTCATGTGAAGAGAAAGCAGTACACCTTGCTCTTTAGCCGATGCGATTTCTTTTTCGAAGAACGCAACCAAAGCGGCCTTATTCATCACTGACGCATCAATGATCTCTTTATCTTGCAGTGCAAAAGCTGGCTTCAATGTTTTCTTAGCGCCATCTTTGCCAACGAATTCAATGCTAACTTCTGTAGCACCTTCAATGGTTACTGACTTTTCGCTGCCAAAGAAGTCTTTGTCGTCCATACTTGAAACGTGCGACTTAGAATCTGCAGACCAAGCACCCATTGAGTGTGGGTTCTTCTTCGCGTAATTTTTAACTGAAAGTGGAGCGCGGCGATCCGAGTTACCTTCACGTAACACAGGGTTTACTGCACTGCCTTTGATTTTGTCGTAAGTCGCTTTAACAGCTTTCTCTTCGTCGGTATTTGCTTCTTCTGGGTAATTAGGAAGTGCGTAACCTTTTGACTGTAGCTCTTTGATTGTTGCTTGAAGCTGAGGTACAGATGCAGAGATGTTTGGAAGCTTGATAATGTTTGCTTCTGGTGTCTTAGCCAATTCACCTAGTTCTGCTAATGCATCACCAATACGTTGCTCTTCGTTCAAGTAGTCAGGGAAGTTGGCAATAATGCGCCCTGCAAGTGAAATGTCGCGAGTATCAACGTTAATACCAGAAGAAGCTGTAAAAGATTGAATGATAGGCAGCAGAGAGTAAGTTGCTAGCGCAGGAGCTTCGTCTGTAATGGTATAGATGATCGTTGGTTTTTCAGTAGGCATGAAATTTCCCTATAGTTCTTACAAGCTCATTTAAAGTAGTGAGCGTGTTATAAATTGACCAGTAAGCCACTCTAAGAGTGAAAACTGCTTACTCGATAGTCGTACTCTATCTTATTTTTCATGCAATCTTGATGACAGCATGAACCAAATCCGTGAGTGCGTTGTTATAATAAAACACGAAGGTATAATTAAACAAATCAGGCTTAAGAGTCCATCAACTTGTTCTATTTTGTGCCTTTTAGGCGCGCAAATGATAGCTCAATTCCGTTTCAGTGAAAACTTTTCAGCACACTTCGTTTACATTTTTGCAAGGTAGTTAACATGTCTACTCGCTCACGCAGCGCATCTCGTTCAAACAAACCGGCTCGTTCTGGTGCAACATTAAAACAAAGCGGTAATAGACAAAGCCGAAGCAGTGATAAGAATAACACTGGCAATTCGCACAAGAAATCTCACTCCAGTAAACACCGATATAAAAGCAAGCCTACCAATACAAAACCTAAGGTAGCGCTCGAAGATCGCAAAGTAATTCTGTTCAACAAGCCTTTCGATACTCTAAGCCAATTTACTGATGGCGAAGGGAGAAAAACGCTAGCGGACTTTATTCCAGTGAAAGACGTTTATGCTGCAGGTCGACTTGACCGCGACAGCGAAGGGTTAATGGTCTTGACCAACGATGGTATTTTTCAAGCTAAGCTAACTCAACCAAACTCAAAATCCCCAAAGACATACTGGGTACAGGTTGAAGGCGCACCTTCTGAGGAAGATTTAGATAAATTGAGAAAAGGTGTCGAACTAAAAGACGGCATGACATTACCTGCAGAAGTAGAAGTGATGCAAGAACCTGAAGTGTGGGATAGAAATCCTCCAGTTCGCTTCAGAGCGGCGATACCGACAACATGGTTAGCTGTTACAATAATTGAAGGACGTAACCGTCAGGTAAGACGAATGACAGCCAATATCGGCTTCCCTACCCTACGTCTTATCCGCTATTCCATGGGAAATATGAATGTGGGGCAGCTGCAGCCTGGTGAGTGGAAAGAGATTTAAAGTCTAAATACCGAGAATATAAAAATGGCCGCTAGTTTGAGCGGTCATTTTTATATGCGTTGACAAATATCAGATACAAAAAAGCCAGTCATAAGACTGGCTTTTACAGCGTTACTTAACTAAGAGTTAGACTATTAGAAGTAGTAGTAAGCAGCTGCGAATACGAATGTCTCTTCATCAGAACTTTCAGCACGAACACCTTGTGGTACGTCTAGCTCTTGTTTGATATCGATACCCATGTCCATACGATCGCTGTGCTTGTACATTACAGCAACGTTCATGTAGCTGTAATCTTTATCAGCTTCATTGTTTGTTTCTGTTGTGTTCGCACCGTAACCAGCAGCAACAGTTACTTGCTCAGAAGCATCAAATGCGCCTGATAGGTAGTAACCAGTGTTTTTCTTATCAGTTAAGTCGCGACCAGATTTGTTGCCTTCGTCAATCCAAGAGTTGAAGCCTAGTTTAACTGTGTCAGCAACTTTAACGTTACCAGAAACTGAAGTTACTGTGTATTCAGCTTCGTCACGATCTTCGTAACCAGCGTAGATGTTGAAGATTTCGTGTTCGAAACCAACGTAACCGTTCACGCCTTTATCAGCAGCAGAGTGGCTTTCGTCTGTTTCAAAGTAAGAAACACCGTACGCAAAACCAGAAGTAGCGCCTTGGAACTTAACAACGTTGAATGCGTCAGAAGCATCGCCAGCAGAAGCACCAAACTCGTAAGTCATATCACCAGCACCATCAACTTTATCTAGAGCTGTATCATTTTCCCAACCGAAAGATGCAACACCAAAACCAGTGTCAAAACCTAACCATGCTTTGTCTACATCAGTATTTGGACCAGACTCGATGCCGCCGTATACTTCTGAAACTTTAGCTGACTCGTTTGTGTCAGAGATGTAGTTCATCATTAAGTCAGTTTCAAAGTAACCAACCCAACGGTTGTTTTTGTAGCTTACAGCTAGTGTTAGAGCAGTTGCCCAATCGTCGTAGAATGCACCAGAGTATGAATCGTAGTAACCACCAACACCCCAAGCACCAGATACTGAGAATTGGTCTTTGTGCATGTCTTCAAACTCAAACATTGGCTTAGAGTTTTGAGAACTTGTTTCAACTGCAAATGCAGAAGTTGATACCGCTGCGATAGCTAGCGCTAATAGAGTCTTTTTCATAATAAATCCACTGCCTTTTCTAAGAATGGGAGATCCTTGCCCGGTTCCCTTTTATTTTTATGACTGGTCATTACCACTCTTTGTTGGTTAATCACCGTCACTAAATTTCGAGGTCTAGATTGCAAAAGATTATCCTGCGTGTCAAATAAACTAAAAACAAACCTAAAAAAAACACAAAACATTCAAAATCAAACACTTACATTTTTTTTCATCATTTTACGAGCAGCTTATCCTTAGTTTTATTAGCAAATATAATAATCCAAAAAATGTGACAAACAGAATTTAAACCTGAAATTGAGTCACAAAACAACCCAGTAACAGAACTTAACACCTACAAGCCAGTCTTTTTTAATGTTTATATTTCGCAAGATAAATAAAATCGTTAAGTTCCTGATGGTTCAGTTTTTTTTTGTGAACGAGATCTACCTTTGATTCAAAAGCAAGCTATTTTGCGGTAAATGTACCGGCTAGTGATATGTGCTACTATCCTCGCTCCGTTACGTAGGTCACAGTATGCTAACTACTAAAATTCAAAATTCTATTCGCACCAGTTATCAAAACCTCCAAGAACAGTTGGATAACTTTGTACCTAGGCGTGCACAAAACTACCTTGTCGCAGAGATTGCGAAGACACTCTGTGGTCAATACCACAAAAGTAATCGCATGATCGTTGCTGAAGCGGGAACCGGAATCGGTAAATCACTGGCTTATTTAATGGCAGCGATCCCTGTTGCCGTTTTAAACAACCGAAAAATTGTTATTTCAACCGCAACGGTTGCTCTACAAGAACAACTTGTAAACAAAGATCTCCCTCTATATAGAAGGCTTACTGACAGGGAGTTCTCTTTTATATTGGCGAAAGGCAGACAGCGTTATTGCTGTGCCGAGAAACTAGCCGCTGCTTGTGGGGTTGATGGTGGTCAGATGGCTATGTTCGAATCCAAGCCAAAGCAAAAGGACATCGAACAATTACAAACCATGTACCGCAGTTTAACTCAAGGAAAATGGGATGGTGACCGTGATTCATGGCCGAAACCAATCGACAACATGATTTGGCAAATGATTGTCAGTGATAAGCACAGCTGTAATAACAGTATGCCTACTCACAGAGACTGCCCTTTCCAAAAAGCGCGCTCAGAGCTAGATAAAGCAGACGTGATTATCGCCAATCACAGTTTAGTGATGGCTGATGCTGACTTAGGTGGCGGCGTAATACTGCCTGAGCCAGAAAACAGCATCTATATATTCGATGAGGCTCACCACTTACCACACGTAGCCAGAGATCACTCTTCTGCAGCGGCAAGCTTAAAAGGTGCCGCATCTTGGTTAGAGCGCTTGAATCAATCCATCACCAAGCTTTCGGGCTTGGCGGATGAAAAGCGAGTGGGTCGATTTAGAAATGAATTGCAGGATTCTGTACAACAGCTAATTCCTACTCTGACTCAGCTAAGCAAGCAGTTTGACGCCACCCATTTTGAAGATGGATTGTACCGTTTTGAACATGGTGACTTACCTGAGTGGCTAGAGAATGAATCTAAAGATCTCAAGCAACTCACACAAAAGGCGAGCCAAGCGGTTGCGAAGATTGCAGACCTTATTGCTGAACGTGTTAAAGATGGAGAACTTTCAGCAAAATTAGCCGAGCCCGCGCTTGCTGAAATCGGCTTCTATATACAAAGAACAGAAAACCTTGCGCAGGTTTGGCGCTTAATGGCCGAACCTAAACGAGAAAAAGGAGCCCCTTTGGCGCGCTGGCTTGAACTCAATAAAGAGAGCGAAGGCGATTTTGTTGTCAATGTTTCTCCGCTTGAGGTTGGCTGGCAACTTGACCAACAAATCTGGAGCCGCTGTGTCGGTGCGGTGCTTGTTTCTGCGACCATGAGAGCACTCAACTCCTTCAGCTTTTTCTGTCACCAAGCAGGAATCAGTCAAAAAGAAGACGACGGCGTGCAATTTCTGGCTTTGGCATCACCGTTTGATTATCAGAATCAAGCAGAGCTGATCGTGCCAGCCATGAAATACGAACCGCAAGCGCCTCAGTTTACCGAATATCTTATTGAAATTTTGCCTAAAGTAATAGAAGACAACAAAGCCAATCTCGTTCTATTCTCTTCTTACTGGCAAATGAATAAAGTTGCAGAAGCTTTGGCAACAGATTTCGTTAAAAAGTCATGGGCTTTACAGGTTCAAGGTGATACTTCACGCACCGAAATCCTAAAAAAACATAAAAAGCTCATAGACCAAGGTAAAACAAGCGTTCTTTTTGGAACTGGCAGCTTTTCAGAGGGTCTTGATCTACCTGGAGAGCTTCTTGAAAACCTGGTTATTACCAAGATTCCTTTTGGCGTTCCTACGTCACCTGTAGAACAAGCACATTCAGAATATATTGAATCACGTGGCGGTAATCCTTTTATGCAGATTACTGTTCCAGAAGCGAGTAAAAAGCTTATTCAATCTGTGGGTAGACTACTGCGTAAGGAAAGAGATTCTGGTAAAGTCACGATCCTTGATAGACGCATAGTAACGAAGCGATACGGAAAGTCCCTACTCGATTCACTACCGCCTTTTAAAAGAACAATAAAATACTAATATCCCCTGCCCTTGAGGTAGTTATGGGCCTTCATCGCTAGGCCCTTGCATTCACAACCCAACATGACTAACCCATCGGTTTTTCATGTGGCTGCCCTATCAGCCGATAACGAGAACACTAGCTATTTATGGAAATGATTGAGCCAACCATGTTGGTCATACTTGCTCTGGTTGCATTTGCAGCAGGCTTTATTGATGCTGTCGCAGGTGGCGGAGGGATGTTAACCGTTCCAGCGTTACTGTCACTTGGTTTACCGCCACACATCGCATTGGGTACTAACAAGCTTGCAGCAACCTTCGCTTCATCTACAGCTGCATTCACTTACTACCGTAAAAAGCTGTTCAAGCCTGAGTGTTGGGTCAATGCATTCATATCTACTTTAATCGGTGCGACAATCGGCACACTCACTGTTGATGCTATTAGCACAGAGTGGTTAGAGAAGGTATTGCCGTTAGTCATTCTTGCCGCTGCGGTCTATACCATTTTTCATAAAACTCCAGATGTGAGCCATAATGTGTCTCCCAAGCCTTGCCCTGTACTTAAGAGAAAACAAAAGTACCAAGGATTCATTCTTGGTTTTTATGATGGGGTTGCAGGCCCAGGAACTGGCGCGTTTTGGACGGTAAGCTCTATGGCGCTTTATCGCTTAAACATCTTACTTGCCTCTGGTCTATCCAAAGCCATGAACTTTACCAGTAACTTTACCTCTTTGGTGACCTTCGCGATTCTTGGACATATTGATTGGGTTCTAGGTTTAACCATGGGTCTTTGTTTAATGGCTGGAGCGTTCGTTGGCGCTCACTCTGCCATTCGTTTCGGTGCTACATTTATACGACCTGTGTTTGTTACCGTAGTAAGCGTACTTGCAATTAAACTGGCATACGAAGCTTGGTTTGTGAACTTATAGGCAGTAGCCAACGGGAAGTGAAATGAATCAATTTTCAAAGCTAAAAAGTGTCATTGATACCTTAATTGGCCATTGCTCTCAGGTTGATAAATCTCGAGGGGCATATCATCAAGCCTTATTTGACCGAGCCTTATTTAAATGTGGCGCCTCGGTTTTACTTCCCTATGCACTTGAAACTCAGGCAACGTACCGCACCATTGTACGTGAACAAACCACAAATCAACTGACCGCGTCCAGAGCCAACTACCTCACGGAAAAGCTGACAAATCAGATTGCAGCAATCCAAAGAGAGTTAGCCAACCACGATTTACGCTTGGACCGAAAAAGTAAGTCAGGGAAAACCCTTAATGACCTATACAACGAACTCGCTCAGCACCAAGACTGGCAAAAGCGATTGGTCGATTTAGTACGAGTACGAAAGTTAGCGTTTGATTCTGCGCCTCGCCACAGTAAGAAAAAAGCGGAAGAGGCTTGGCAGTTAGCAAAAGAGCGATTAGAACGCTGTGACGACTCAATGAAAAATATTGAGAGACTGATTAACTTAGAGAACCCTAAGCGAAATGAACACTGATAACACACCATCACCACTGGATAATGCACCAGAAGAAGTTAAGTTAGCTGTCGACCTGATCTATCTGCTCGAAAGCAACGAAATCGATCCAAAAGTCGCGTTAGAAGCAATCAAAATTGTCCAGCAAGATTTACAAGCCAAACTAGCATCTAGCATCTAGCA
>NZ_JBFRRH010000058.1:0-112217 GCF_041472995.1 Vibrio sp. 10N.261.46.A3
CACCAAGAACCAAGAATGATCCCTGCAGTTAAAAAGATCCAAGCAACTAAACACCAACTGCGACAATGGGCAACCCAATCAAACTCAATAGGATCAACAAGCAAAGCGGCGACAGCAAATGCCAGCACCACAGAAAAGCCGACATAGCCAAGGTAAAGTAATGGAGGGTGGAAAATCAGACCGACATCTTGCAGCATTGGGTTAAGGTCACGCCCTTCTAGCGGCAATGTCGTGTTCATTTCAAATGGGTTTGATGCGAACAAGGTGAACCAAGCAAATATCGCGAGCAGTAGGTTCATGACCCACAACACACGACTTTGGTATTCATCCGAATAGTGTTTTTGTAAGGCGATAACGCCAGACCAGACGCTGATCGTCAGTACCCAAAATAACAAGGAACCTTCATGACCTGCCCATACGGCTGCGAGCTTAAAAAATGAGGGTAATTGAGTATTTGAATGTTCAGCGACGTATAAGATAGAGAAGTCATCACTGACAAAAGCATAGCCAAGCAACGCGACAGAAATGAGAGAAAACAGCGCACTTGAAAGAGAGAAACTGCGGATTAAACCTAGATTTTGCGTCCGTTTATATAGCATTTGGTAAAACGAATGCACACCAATAATGCTACTGAGTACAGCAACCAACACCACACTAAACAGCCCCAAAGAACCGACCATATCACCTCAATAAGGCTCTACCTGAGCAGAGCCGATCTAAACACGCATCTCATGTTTATTAAGAACATGTTCATTAATAAGCAGATATTTAGTATCCAACATCTGCTCACTAATAAACTTGAGCGAAATTAAGCTATCGTTAACTGCCCAGCATAAAGGACAAAAGTTCGCAGCATTAATACGCCCATTAGGCTTAACGAAGTCACCGAGAAAATATACACCGAGCTATGGCGGATCGAGGTTGGTGTAACGGCATTCAGCAACAACGGTAGAACCATACCAACACCGATAACGCCGTACCAGAACCAACTCGCCCAGAAACCACTGCCGATGGCGTTCCATACGGCTTGCTCACTTTGACCACCAGCGAAGATAAGCCCAGTAAAGAAAGTAATCAGAACAAACAACTCAAACATCACGACCGGACGTTCGAACCCGTGGATCCATGAAATACTCGGGCTATGAGGTGATTCTTTAAAGACCAACACACCAAATAAAATACACGCCGCCGCTCCCGAAGATAAGCTCGAGAATAAGAACAAAATCGGCAACACTGGGTTATTCAACAGTGGGAAGGTATTTAAAGCTGAAAGCAAGAATCCTGTATAAGCGGCAAGCATTAGAGCAAGAACAGCTAAGAATATTTCCAGAGCATTCTCAAACACTTCTAATTTGCCAATCCAGTTACCGACGAAATCGAGTCGTCCTCTTAACCATGTTTGGTCATTTAAAAATACGACGATTTGATCTCTAAATATAATGCCGATCCAAAGAAATAAGATCACCATATACACTTGGAATAAGATCACACCCATCGACATCACAGACGTTGGATTATAGAAGATCATGATCTTCCAAAAGGATAACGGTTTTGTCAGGTGGAAAACCAAGATCAGTAGGCCTGAAATGATCCCAAATGGCGCAAGAAAAGCGGTCGCCTTTAACACACCATTATGAGCAGGATCGCCTTCAATGACCTTACGTTTTAGGTAAATGGAGATCATTACGGCACCTGCCGACATCCCCGCGAGAAATAGATAGATAGCTATAATCCAGTCCCATACCACGGTACCAGACTGAAAAGCTGTGTCCCATGCACTCATAATCAGATCTCCCCTTTTTGGTGTGGCACTTTATAGAGTTTTGGTTGAGTACCGAGATAAGCTTTATCTCTGTAAACCACCTCAGATTTAAGCACCTGGTTTATCTCACTCTTAGGGTCATTTAGATCGCCAAATACTAGCGCATTGGTCGGGCAAGATTCGACACAAGCCGGCAACTTCCCTTGTGCAAGATTGGTATCACGACAGAAGTTACATTTATCTGCGGATTTGTTCTCTGGATGGAAAAAACGCACTTGATACGGACAAGCTAACAAGCAGTAACCGCAACCGACACACTTCTCTTGATGAACATCGACAATGCCGGTTTTTTCATCTTTATAGGCTGCACCTGTCGGGCAAACCATCACGCAGGGTGCGTTATCACAATGTTGGCAAGAGTTACGAGTAAAACGGTAATCAACATTTGGATATTCGCCTTGAGGTTCGCTCTTAATAATCTCTAAGCGCGATACACCTTCAGGCACTTTGTTCACTTCACGACAAGCTTCTGTACAAGCGGTGCAACCAATACACGCGGTCTCGTCATGAATCATTCCATAACGTTTAGCCCCATCCTCTTGAACATTGGCCAACGTTTTACGACTTGTCACCGCTGCGGTTCCCGCAACACCTGTGGTAAAAATAACGGCACCCGCGCCAGCTAAAAAGTTTCTTCTTGAGCAGCTCATAGATTACTCCCCTTCTTTCTTCTGGTTGAAGTCTGAATGGCAATCCACACACAGCTTGATGGTTTGCTTCTTATCTAAGCCCAACACCTTTGCTTCTGTCGCATGAACATCATGGCAGTTTGAACACGTTAAATTTTGTGCGTGAACGTCGTGGGTCCAGCTCGCTTCGCGCAGATCATCAGGCTTGTGACAATCGATACACTGGCTATTGGCATCTAAAATTAAGCTAGGATCTAGGTAAACCTTGTCGGTCCCTGGTTGTGATTGAGCCTCACGATACTTCACCACTTTAGGCGCGCCTTCGCGGTGGTCGGGGCTAATAGAACTATGACAGTCAGTACAATTTACTTCACGGCCAAGCAAAGCGTGTGCACTTTCACCATGTGAACCCAATACCGTTTCTTTTGAATCTTTATGGCACTGAACACACTTGTAGTCTTTGTCACGGATTAATTCGACTTCATGTCTTGTTGATTCCCCTACTGGCGTAACAGCAGGCTCAGCAACAGCATGAATGGAATAACCATAGAGGCAGAATGCTAGAAGGGATTTAAGCATTATGACTATGGCCAATTTAATATTGCCCATTTTATCCTTTCCTTATACCGGCATTATTTAACTCTCAACTAAATAATATTCCGGTTAAACAAAAGTACCCTTAAACGATATTATTACCGTTTAAATGATATCAATTCTTATTTTGGATAAGCCACAACGCTTTCTATAGTTAGAATATACCTCTAATTGGGTAATACGAAATTTCGATAGGTTAATCTGTGAACGCAATCACCCTATTTATATCATGGTCAATTTAGGTAATTGATTGTTATATATGATAATAATTCTCAGTTAAATTCTAATTAATCTAACCATTAATACCACTTTAGGGTTATATAGACTTCAACGTGACTAAGGTCACTGCCATTAATTGATCTGGGACAATCTATATCCAACACGTAACAAAATGTGTTTGTTTATGAATTAATATAAACAGGAATTCTCCAGTTCTTAATTTGAATAGCAAACTCACAACGCTTGGTATAAAAATCAGTATATTGGAGATATCACTGTGAAAAAGCATTGGATACGTAATTCGGTCACAGCACTATTAATGGTTAGCGCGTCATTAGCAAGCGCGACCAGTTTTGCTGCGTCTGAACAAAAAGAAATTGGCGATCCTCGTAACGATCAGTTCGAGCAAAACCACCCAGATCAATATCATTCATGGAGACAAACTTCAGAAAGCGAAACGATTGAAGACGCACTAAAAGAAGATCCAAACATGGTTATCATGTGGGCTGGCTACGGCTTCGCAAAAGATTACAACAAAGCACGTGGTCACTTTTATGCGATTGACGATGTAAGACAAACGCTCCGTACTGGCGGCCCAACGGACGAAAGCTCAGGCCCTATGCCAATGGCGTGTTGGAGTTGTAAAAGCCCAGACGTAGCACGTGTTATCGAAGAGCGTGGTGAAGACGGTTATTTTGAAGGTAAATGGGCACGTCTTGGCAACGAGATTGTGAATCCTATTGGCTGTGCTGATTGTCACGATACCCAAAGCGAAGGCTTTAAAAATGGTGAGCCAGCACTGAAGGTGACACGTCCTTATGTTGAACGTGCATTTGAAGCGATTGGTAAAAAGTTTGATGAGCAAAGCCGTTTAGACCAGCAAGC
Source organism: Vibrio sp. 10N.261.46.A3 (assembly GCF_041472995.1). Taxonomy (NCBI): domain Bacteria; kingdom Pseudomonadati; phylum Pseudomonadota; class Gammaproteobacteria; order Vibrionales; family Vibrionaceae; genus Vibrio; species Vibrio sp. 10N.261.46.A3. Next base: position 4,150 of record NZ_JBFRRH010000058.1, read on the forward strand.
TTCTGTTTGTGCTCAGTGCCACGTGGAATATTACTTCACCGGCCCAACCAAAGGCGTGAAGTTCCCTTGGGATCAAGGCACAACGGTTAGCGATATGGAACGCTACTATGATGCAATCAACTTTAAAGATTGGACGCACAAAGTATCGAAAGCACCCATGCTGAAAGCGCAGCACCCAGGTTTCGAAACATGGCGTGAAGGCATCCACGGTAAGAACAAAGTCGTTTGTGCTGACTGTCATATGCCGAAAGTAACCAAAGAAGATGGCACCGTTTATACCGACCATAAAGTGGGTAACCCATTCGACCGCTTCGAAGATACGTGTGCAAACTGTCACACTCAATCTAAAGAAACCATGCGTAACATCGTTTCAAGCCGTAAAGCTCAAGTGCTAAACATGAAGCTGACCGCTGAGAAACAAATCGTTGCCGCTCACTTTGAAGCAGGCGCGGCATGGGAAGCAGGTGCGACAGAGCAAGAGATGGAGCCTATCCTACTGGATATCCGTCATGCTCAATGGCGCTGGGACTACGCTATTGCATCTCATGGCGTTCATATGCACGCTCCTGAAATCGCTCTAGAAGTGCTAGGTACTGCCGTTGACCGCGCAGCCGATGCTCGTACTAAGATTGTTCGCCTACTGGCAAAGAAAGGCATCACTGATCCAATCGAGATTCCAGACATCTCGACCAAAGAAGCGGCTCAAAAAGCGCTTGGAATGGACATGGATAAGATGAACGCTGAGAAACAACACTTCTTAGACACAGTTGTTCCTAAATGGGAAGAGCAAGCTGAAAAGCGTGAAGCCAACTACGAATACTAGTTTCTTCAATTAGACCATTAGGTAAAAACCAGTCACACTATTATTGTGTGGCTGGTTTTTTAGGTTTGGGGCAATACACACAATATCTCCTCCCCAATCCACTCGCCAATTCAAGGAATAGATAATGAAAACCTTACTTTCACTTTCAGCATTATGTATCGCACTGCTCAGTTCAGGCGTTCACGCTTCTGAGCGTGCTGAGACAGGGTGGGAATTAATAGAGAAAGGCGCATTAGTGGTTGATGTCAGAACACCAGCAGAGTTCGAACAAGGGCATCTAAACAACGCCATCAACTACCCTCTTTCTGAAGTGGCTACTCACTTCGCTAAGATAGATAAAGACCAACCGATCGTTTTGTATTGCCGCAGTGGCAATCGATCAGGACAAGCCTATCAATTCTTGCGAGCTCAAGGGTTTACTCAAATCCATAACGCAGGTGGGTTGATTGAAATGCAGGAAAGTAAATAACTAAAAACAAACGATTAACGACTAGCGATTATGCCAAGCTTAACGGATCATCTGTTTGGCTTGGTTAATCGAATGAATAATCGAAACGCGATCAATCCCCTTTTGATTGGAATCGAGGATTTGAGTCCATGCATCAATCGCTTGTTGATAACGCATACTAATGAAGTGATCGGTCGCAATCAGCATCAATGCCGTACGATCATTGGGATCAAGCTGCATGGAGTGATCCAGTAACGCATTCACATCATCGCTCATCGCTTGTGAACTAAGATAGTAAAGTGCGGTTGCTTTGGCTGCATAGAGCCCGGAAGGTGCTTGAGGATCTAATCGAATCGCGTAGTCGTAGCAGGTGAACGCTGCATCAAATTCCCCTTTCTGCATATACACACCACCAAGCTTAAACCACAAATCGGATTGATTCGGATCTTGTTTGAGGCTTTGCTGAAGCTCATCTTCGAAATCTGTTGCCGTGTAACTATTGTTATCATCTAAAGGAAGTTGAGGCATCTCTTGTTTCAATTGGGACCAAACAAGCACGCTCAAAGCTACCGCAGTAATCGAAATCACTACATTGCTTTTTAGATGACCGCTGTTTTTGTTCGCCACAATGACGACCATAATCAAAAACAAGCTCATTAGTACCAACGCAACCAACAACCAGATGTCCATTCCACACTCCTTTCTATTCACTCACTACTCTATCGTTTTCATCTCTCCCCTATATTGATCAAGGTTTAGCTATCGAGATTTTAGCGATCACGGCTCTGTTATAAAGTCACACCAAGCTCCACAAATAACAGGTAATAAAAAACCGAGCACTTAGGCTCGGTTTTTCAATGGTAAGCTTAATTACTTAGCGTAATAGAGATTACTCAGTGTCTTGCTCGCTATCACTTTCAGAGTCAGAAGCATCTGATGCTTGCTCTTCACTTGATTCAGCAACTTCAGCGTTGATAGTTTCAGCACCAGCTTCTTCAGCTTCGCCTTCTACAATCTCAGCTTCTTCTACTTCGTCGATACGTTGTAGACCTACAACATTCTCGTCTTCAGCAGTACGAATCAGTGTTACACCTTGAGTGTTACGACCAACTTGGCTAACTTCCGCTACGCGAGTACGAACTAGCGTACCTGCGTCGGTGATCATCATCATTTCATCGCCTTCTTCAACTTGAACAGCGCCAACAACTGGGCCATTACGTTCAGAGACTTTGATAGATACTACACCTTGCGTTGCACGGCCTTTCGTTGGGTATTCTGCTAGCTCAGTACGCTTACCGTAACCGTTTTCAGTCACAGTTAGGATATCGCCTTCGTTAGAAGGAACAATCAGTGAAACCACTTGATCGTCTTCTGGAAGCTTCATACCACGAACACCAGAGGCAGTACGGCCCATTGCTCGTACTTTGTCCTCGTTAAAGCGAACAACTTTGCCCGATTTAGAGAACAGCATGATGTCGCTATCACCGTTAGTGATATCAACGCCAATCAGTGAATCGTCGTCACGTAGGTTAACTGCGATTAGGCCGTTAGCACGTACGTTTGCGAATTGATCCAGTGATGTCTTCTTGACTGTACCGTCACCCGTTGCCATGAAGATGAATTTCTCGTTAGAGAACTCAGAAACTGGCAGGATAGCCGTAATACGTTCACCTTCCTCTAGAGGAAGAATGTTCACGATAGGCTTACCACGAGCAGTACGACTTGCTAATGGTAGTTGGTAAACTTTCAGGCGGTATGTCTTACCACGAGTAGAGAAACATAGGATGTTATCGTGAGTATTAGCAACAAGCAGACGCTCAATGTAATCCTCATCTTTCATCTTAGTTGCACTCTTACCTTTACCACCACGACGTTGAGATTCGTAGTCGCTTAGGATTTGGTACTTAACGTAACCTGCGTTAGAAAGCGTTACTACAACGTCTTCTTGAGCAATCAGTTCTTCCATGTCGATGTCATGAACTGCCGCTGTGATTTCTGTACGACGCTCGTCGCCATAGATTTCACGTACCGCTTCAAGTTCTTCACGGATAACTTCCATCAAACGCTCAGTGCTTGCAAGAATGTGCATTAGCTCAGCGATTTCTTCTAGAAGTGCTTTGTACTCGTCTAGAATCTTCTCGTGCTCAAGGCCAGTTAGGCGGTGAAGACGAAGTTCTAGAATAGCTTGTGCTTGTGTTTCCGTTAGGAAGTATTGGCCATCGCGGATGCCGTATTGGTCTTCCAACCAATCAGGACGAGCCGCATCAGTACCAGCACGCTCAAGCATTGAAGCAACGTTACCAAGATCCCAACCGCGTGCAACTAAGCCAGCTTTTGCTTCAGCTGGTGTTGGAGCGTTACGGATAAGCTCAATGATTTCGTCGATGTTAGCAAGTGCTAGAGACAGTGCTTCAAGGATGTGTGCACGATCGCGCGCTTTCTTCAGTTCGAAGATAGTACGACGTGTCACAACTTCGCGACGGTGGTCTACGAAGCACTTAAGCATGTCTTTGATGTTGAACAACTGTGGTTGACCGTTGTTCAACGCAACCATGTTGATACCGAAAGTCGTTTGCAGTTGAGTTTGAGCGTATAGGTTGTTTAGAACCACTTCGCCTACTGCATCACGCTTACATTCAATAACAATACGCATACCATCTTTATCAGATTCGTCACGCAGTGCACTGATGCCTTCTACTTTCTTATCTTTAACCAGTTCAGCAATCTTCTCGATCAAACGAGCTTTGTTTACTTGGTAAGGGATCTCAGTAACGATAATGGTTTCTTTACCATTCTTCTCTACTTCGATATCCGCTTTTGAACGCATGTAAACCTTACCGCGGCCAGTCTTATAAGCATCAACGATGCCTTTACGACCACTGATAAGTGCTGCTGTTGGGAAGTCAGGACCAGGAATGTAGTCCATTAGCTCATCAATAGTGATCTCTTCATTATTGATGTAAGCCAAACAGCCATCAACAACTTCACCAAGGTTATGTGGTGGAATGTTGGTAGCCATACCTACTGCGATACCAGAAGCACCGTTTACCAATAGGTTAGGAATTTTTGTAGGAAGTACTGCTGGAATTTGTTCTGTACCATCGTAGTTCGGTACGTAATCCACAGTTTCCTTATCAAGGTCAGCCAGTAGCTCGTGAGCAATTTTCGCCATACGAACTTCGGTATAACGCATTGCAGCCGCGGAGTCGCCATCGATAGAACCAAAGTTACCTTGGCCATCAACTAGCATGTAACGCAGTGAGAACGGTTGAGCCATACGAACAATTGTATCGTATACAGCACTATCACCATGCGGGTGGTATTTACCGATTACATCACCTACTACACGAGCAGACTTTTTATATGGTTTGTTCCAATCATTACCTAGTACATTCATCGCGAACAAAACGCGGCGGTGTACTGGTTTTAGGCCATCACGCACATCTGGAAGGGCACGACCAACGATGACGGACATCGCGTAGTCTAGGTATGAACCTCTAAGCTCATCTTCAATATTTACGGGCGTGATCTCTTTCGCTAGATCGCTCATAGAGCCATTTTCCCTCTATAGTCAGATCGTATTTTTGAATACGTATAAGACCGAAAAATATAACACAAATTTACCTACGGAGGCATCACTTTCCCTCTCCTTTTACCATCTTGTGACCCTTGTAGCCAATCAATTGATGAGAAATTGCACCTCCGCATCATATCTTGCTGAAACATGGTCACTTTACATCCAATAAACTACCAAAATTGTAGATCTTCTGGTCAGCGCGAAAAGGCAAGTTATAATGCCTGCAATTTCATGGATGCATTATTTAACTTGGAAATGCCGATTATGACTAAATCACAGAACGTAGACCCAGCAGAAATCAAGAAATTCGAAGACATGGCGTCACGCTGGTGGGATCTAGAAGGCGAATTTAAGCCGCTACATCAAATCAACCCACTTCGCCTAAATTACGTATTAGAGAAGACGGAAGGCCTATTTGGCAAGAAAGTCCTCGATGTTGGCTGCGGCGGCGGTATTCTTGCAGAAAGCATGGCGGTAGAAGGCGCGATAGTGACTGGCCTAGACATGGGTAAAGAACCGCTAGAAGTTGCGCGTCTTCACGCATTGGAAACTGGCACCAAGCTCGATTACATCCAGAGCACTATCGAAGACCACGCAGAACAAAACCCACAGACGTACGATGTGGTAACGTGCATGGAAATGCTTGAACACGTTCCAGACCCGCAATCTGTTATCACTGCCTGTTCGAAATTGGTGAAACCGGGCGGCCACGTGTTCTTTTCTACATTGAACCGTAACTTCAAATCTTACTTGTTTGCGATTGTTGGTGCAGAGAAGCTATTGAAGATCGTTCCAGAAGGCACTCATGAGCACGAGAAGTTCATTCGCCCTGCTGAACTTATCAAGATGGTTGATAACACTCCGCTGCAAGAATTAGGCATTACAGGCCTGCACTATAACCCTCTTACGGACACTTATCGTTTAGGCACAGATGTAGACGTAAACTACATCGTCCACACGCAAAACTTTGGCTAAAAAATATCGGTAGCCCTACCGTAAAACCTTTTGTAAAAAAGACGAATGAAAAGAGTTGCAATTACCATAACTTTGCGACTTTTTTCAGTCTAAATTTCGTGCGCTAGCTTCCATTTTGACCACCTCGATTTAAATTTAATCGCCCAAAATCCATCGCCCATTTTGCTCAAAGATCAAGGGATTTTTTTTTATGGGCGTGCAAAAATAAAGCATCATTAAAAGCCGACTTTTATACAATCAAGTCACATCTAACCTCATCAGTTAGTGGTCACTTACAGTTTTTTTTCAATCCACCACTTATCCACAAGCAACCCCATTTCTTTACCTTGAAAAATATCAGTTGTAGCACTATCTTGTAACCCAACAAACAAATGACCCCTATATGTTGTGTTTGAACTACAATGTATGGGTAGACCAAGATCACAAAGCCGAGACGTAATTTACAAAAATTACAAAGAAATACACAAAAACACGGCCTTGTTCAGTTTTGTTAGGGAAATTAAGCAGAATGAACCAACAACTTACTGTTACCAAGCGTAACGGGCGCAAAGAAACGATCGATCTAGAGAAGATCCATCGCGTGATTACATGGGCAGCTGAAGGCTTGCACAATGTTTCTGTATCACAAGTAGAATTGAAAGCTCACATTCAGTTTTACGATGGCATCACCACTACTGACATTCATGAAACTATCATCAAGTCAGCAGCGGATTTAATCTCTGAAGAGACTCCTGATTACCAATATCTAGCAGCACGTCTGTCTGTATTCCACCTACGTAAAAAAGCGTACGGCGAATACGAGCCGCCTGCACTGTATGACCACGTTGCAAAACTGGTTGATATGGGTAAATACGATAGCCACCTTATGGAAGACTACACGAAAGCTGAATTCGAAGAGCTTGACGAGTACATCGACCACAAACGTGACTTAGACTTCTCTTATGCCGCGGTTAAGCAGCTCGAAGGTAAATACTTCGTGCAAAACCGTGTAACGAAAGAAATCTACGAGAGTGCTCAGTTCCTTTACATTTTAGTTGCTGCGTGTCTATTCGCCAAATACCCGAAATCGACTCGTCTTGACTACATCAAACGTTTTTACGACGCATCGTCTACGTTTAAGATTTCTCTACCTACACCGATCATGTCTGGTGTACGTACGCCTACTCGTCAATTCAGTTCTTGTGTACTGATCGAGTGTGGTGACAGCCTTGATTCAATCAACGCAACAGCAAGCTCAATTGTTCGTTACGTATCTCAACGTGCTGGTATTGGTATCAACGCAGGTCGTATCCGTGCGCTTGGTTCTGAAATCCGTAATGGTGAAGCGTTCCACACGGGCTGTATCCCTTTCTACAAATACTTCCAGACAGCAGTAAAATGTTGTTCTCAAGGTGGTGTTCGTGGCGGTGCAGCAACAGTGTTCTACCCACTATGGCACGGTGAAGTTCAGTCTCTATTAGTACTGAAAAACAACCGCGGCGTTGAAGAGAACCGTGTTCGTCACATGGATTACGGCGTACAGCTGAACAAGCTTATGTACTCTCGCCTAGTTCAAGGTGGCAACATCAGCCTGTTCTCACCTTCAGACGTACCTGGCCTTTACGATGCGTTCTTCGAAAACCAAGACCGTTTTGAAGAGCTATACGTTAAGTACGAAAACGATCCTTCAGTGAAGCGTGAAACGGTTAAAGCCGTTGAGCTGTTCTCTCTGCTAATGCAAGAGCGTGCTTCTACTGGTCGTATCTACATTCAGAACGTTGACCACTGTAATACACACAGCCCGTTTGATTCTGAAGTTGCACCTGTTCGTCAATCGAACCTATGTCTAGAAATCGCGCTTCCTACTAAGCCACTTTCTAACGTAGAAGATGACGAAGGCGAAATTGCACTATGTACGCTTTCAGCATTCAACCTTGGCGCAATCAATGAACTGGACGACCTAGCAGAGCTTTCTGAGCTGGTTGTTCGTGCTCTAGATGCACTGCTTGATTACCAAGACTACCCGCTTCCAGCTGCATACAAGTCGACAATGAACCGTCGTACTTTAGGTGTAGGTGTAATCAACTATGCATACTACCTAGCGAAGAATGGTGTTAAGTACTCTGATGGCAGCGCGAATGGCCTGACTCACCGTACTTTTGAAGCAATTCAATACCACTTGCTAAAAGCATCTGTTGAACTAGCGAAAGAGCAAGGTCGTTGCCCATCTTTCCACGAGACCAACTACGCGAAAGGCCTACTGCCAATCGATACTTACAAAAAAGATATCGACTTAGTATGTGAAGAGCCACTGCACTACGATTGGGATTCTCTACGTGAAGAGATCATGGAGCACGGTCTGCGTAACTCTACGCTAACAGCGCTTATGCCTTCTGAGACATCGTCTCAAATCTCGAACGCGACTAACGGTATCGAGCCACCACGTGGTTACGTATCAGTGAAAGCATCGAAAGACGGCATCCTGAAGCAAGTGGTTCCAGATTTCCTAAATCTTAAAGAGAACTACGAGCTACTTTGGAACATTGGTTCTAACGACGGTTACCTACACCTAGTGGGTATCATGCAAAAATTCGTTGACCAAGCTATCTCTGCAAACACTAACTATGATCCAAGTGTTTACGACAGCGGTAAAGTACCAATGAAGAAGCTGCTTCAAGACCTACTAACAGCGTACAAGTACGGTGTTAAGACGCTTTACTACCATAACACTCGTGATGGTGCTAAAGACGACCAAGGCGATGCAGTTCAAGTGCCGGAAGAAGATTGTGAAGGCGGCGGTTGTAAGATCTAAACCGCAATAAACATTAAGACCCCAGAGAAGAGTTATCTTCTCTGGGTTTAAAGCATTAACAGGGTCCGTTTTATTACGGGTCTTTAAAGGATTTGAGGCATTTATGGCTTACAGTACTTTTTCTCAGCAAAAAAATGACCAACTAAAAGAACCAATGTTCTTGGGTCAGTCGGTAAACGTTGCACGTTACGACCAACAAAAATTCGAAATCTTCGAAAAGTTGATCGAGAAGCAGCTTTCTTTCTTCTGGCGTCCAGAAGAAGTAGACGTGTCTAGCGACCGTATCGACTACAACAAGCTTCCTGAGCATGAAAAGCACATCTTCATCTCTAACTTGAAGTACCAAACGCTTCTAGATTCTATCCAAGGCCGCAGCCCTAACGTTGCCCTACTTCCACTGGTATCTCTACCAGAAGTTGAAACTTGGATTGAAACTTGGTCTTTCTCTGAAACGATTCACTCTCGTTCTTACACGCACATCATCCGTAACATCGTGAATGATCCAGGCGTAGTATTCGACGACATCGTTGAAAACGAAGAGATTCTAAAGCGCGCTAAAGACATCGCTTTCTACTACGACGACCTAATCAAGCTAACGGCTGACTACCACCGCTACGGTGAAGGCAACCACAGCATCAACGGCGAAGACGTTAAGATTTCACTTCACGACCTGAAGAAGAAACTTTACCTATGTCTAATGTCTGTAAACGCACTAGAAGCGATTCGTTTCTACGTAAGTTTCGCATGTTCATTTGCATTCGCTGAACGTGAGCTAATGGAAGGTAACGCGAAGATCATCAAGCTAATCGCTCGTGATGAAGCACTTCACCTTACTGGTACACAGCACATGATCAACTTGCTACGTAACGGTCAAGATGACTTCGAATTCATGCAGATCGCTGAAGAGTGCAAGCAAGAGTGTTTCGACCTATTCAAAGAAGCGGCTGAGCAAGAAAAAGAGTGGGCAGAATACCTATTCAAAGATGGCTCTATGATTGGTCTAAACAAAGACATACTTTGCCAATACGTTGAGTACATTACCAACATCCGTATGCAGGCTGTTGGTCTAGGTACTGCTTACCCAGCAGCAACGTCGAACCCGATTCCATGGATCAACGCTTGGTTGTCTTCAGATAACGTTCAAGTTGCTCCACAAGAAGCAGAAATCAGTTCTTACCTAGTTGGCCAAATCGACAACGAAGTAAAAGCTGACGACTTTGAAGGATTTGAGCTGTAATGCCAACAATCAAAATCAACAAGCTGACTTCTATTGAATCTAACCCTTCAAACACTCTATTGGAAACAATGGAACAAGCGGGGTTAGAGCCAGAATACAACTGCCGAGATGGCCACTGTGGCGCTTGCCGTTGCACGTTGGATTCTGGAGAGGTCGAGTACGTTGGTTTTGCTATGGCTTACACGCAAGGTAATGAAATATTGCCTTGTATCTGTAAAGCAAAGACTGAGCTATCGCTGAGTAACGTTATTCATAGAAACAAGCAAAAACGCGCATAAGCCAACTGGCTTTAGGTCGCTTTGTTCGAATATCGTCAATAAGAATTAAAAAGGGTCCGCTTCCTTTAGGAATGCGGACCCTTTTCTATTTATGTCTTTAGATATCTGAAACAACTCATACAGCACTCAGCCAAAGTCTTCCTGTTGGCTTGCGTCATACAAAGCCAAACGTTTATTGCCGAGTCAGGTTAAGAGTCACAGAGCCAATATAACAAGCGCTTCGGCACTCTCCACAGCCGTTACACTTATCTTTGTCCACTGTAGGCAACTCTCCTACTTCGATGTGTATCGCACCTGCTAAACACGCAGTTTGGCATGCTGAACAATCCATTTGCATGTAATTATTGCAGCTATCAGCAAAACTCGGCTTGAGGTCGATATAAGGTGTGACCGTTGGATGAAGTGCGCCAGTCGGACACACTTCAGTGCATTTGTTACACATAGAACAACTGTTGTAATCCAAATTCAGCAGCGCACTGCCCTCTAGCATTTCAATAACGCTATTCGGACACGCTTGCTCACACAGCTCACAACCGTCGCAAAGACGCTCAAACAGCACCTCGTCGACCGCTCTTGGCGGCCTTGCGTGCAAGCGCTGTGATATCTCTTCATAATTCGCGGCTGCTTTAACCGGTTTAGAAAGTCGAGTTAAAAAACCGCGTCTATTTGAATTTATTTGTTCAGACATTAGTCGATATATAACTTTTTAGTAGCAACGTTTAAATTATATTCAGATGTTAAGTACTTAAACCAATCTATTACATCAACCGATAGCTTTTTATAAAAAGACAGCTCTGATGCTTTATTTAATTTTTCTAAATAAACAGAAGACCAAGTGAATAAGTGACTCTCAAGCAATTCATCCGCTGAATCGATATTTTTATTTTCTAACAAATACGCATGAGCGAATAACATTAAACCAAATTGATCTTCCGGCTCTCTTAACCCAGTATCTAATTCAATCTGATTCAATTCTAAAAATTGGCGATACTCAACCGTAGAAGCGCCGAACACAACGCGGTCTTTATCTAGGTACACAGAACCCCAAGGCGGAGCTGGCATGTCTCCAACGCCTTCAAACAGGCGGCTGAACTCTGCTGCGAGCGCCTCTTCGTCTTCACTTATCAATGCCTGCAAGCATTCTTCAGAGAGCACTTCGCTCTCAACCAAAGCTTCGACAATGGTGATTAACTGTTCTTTACTTGTCGCTTGATAAAATAGCGAACCCAATAATTTATGCGTATCGATAATCATTATTATTTATACCGTTATAGGTTTAAAGATAATTATATAAATAAGACGATTTAATTCTTTGATCTATTTTATACATTCGATTCATAAGATTTAAATTTCGCTCTTATTTGATGCCAATCAATCAACAATCCGAAATAAAAACATAAAGAACAAACTACCTATAAAGTGCTAGCTATCAATAGCAAAAGGCATCTTAGAATGACGAATAAGAAAGAATCTGGGGTAATGAATCTTACTCGAAGAGGCTTCATGAAAGCTTCTTCTGCGGTAGGTAGTGCAGCCGCACTTGCGGGCGATATCGCTTTACCTTTCAAATCCAAACCAGTAGCGGCTGCAGTTGCTGAGAATGTGGATGAGAAAATCGTATGGAGTGCATGTACAGTAAACTGTGGCTCTCGCTGCCCGTTACGTATGCATGTACAAAACGGTGAAATCAAATACGTAGAAACCGACAACACAGGTACTGACGAATACGGTCATCACCAAGTTCGTGCTTGTCTACGTGGTCGCTCTATGCGCCGCCGTGTTTACAACCCAGATCGCCTGAAATACCCAATGAAACGTGTGGGTAAACGTGGTGAAGGTAAATTCAAACGTATTAGCTGGGAAGAGGCTTACGATGAAGTCGCTGGCACCATGAAACGCCTTATCAAAGACTACGGTAACGACACTATTTACCTAAACTACGGTACAGGTACGCTTGGCGGTACGGTGACTAAATCTTGGCCACCAGCTCAAACGCTGATTGCTCGCCTAATGAACCTAAGTGGTGGTTACCTGAACCATTACGGTGACTACTCAACAGCGCAAATCGCGAAAGGCTTGAGCTACACCTACGGTGGTTGGGCAAACAACAACTCTTTCTCTGACCTAGAGAACACTAAGCTTAACATCCAATTTGGTAACAACCCTGCCGAGACACGCATGTCTGGCGGCGGTCTGATCCACCACTACGTTGAAAGTAAAAACAAATCGAACGCAAGAACGATCATCATTGACCCTCGCTACACCGATACTGCTGGCGGCCGCGAAGATCAATGGATCCCAATTCGTCCTTCTACCGATGCTGCGTTGGTTGCCGGCCTTGCACACGTGATGATCACGGAAGACCTTGTCGACCAACCGTTCCTAGACAAATACTGCGTAGGTTACGACGAGAAAACTCTGCCTGCATCAGCGCCTAAAAACAGCGACTACAAATCTTACATCCTAGGTTTAAGTGAAGATGGCGTAGAGAAGACACCAGAGTGGGCTAGTAAGATCACTGGTATTCCAGTTGATACCATCGTTAAGCTTGGTCGTGAAATGGGCACAGCAAAACCGTGTGCTATCCACCAAGGTTGGGGCTTACAACGCACTGCGAACGGCGAGCTAGCTTGTCGTGCAATCGCAATGCTGTCGCTACTAACCGGTTCTGTGGGTGTATCAGGTGGTTCTACAGGTGCTCGTGAGAGTGACATCAACATTCCGTTTGTGCGCTTCCCTACTGTGCCAAACCCAATTGAAACGTCTATTTCAATGTTCATGTGGACAGACGCGATTTACCGTCACCATGAAATGACCGACATCACTGATGGTGTTCGCGGTGCAGAACGCCTTAAGAATCCAATCAAGATGATCTGGAACTACGCAGGTAACTGCATCATTAACCAACACTCAGACATCAACAAGACTCACGCGATTCTTCAAGATGAAAGTGCGTGTGAAATGATTGTCGTGGTTGATAACCATATGACTTCTTCCGCGAAATACGCCGATATCATCCTGCCAGACTTAACAACGTCTGAGCAAGACGACTGGTGTATGGACGGTAAAGCGGCGAACATGCCTTACTTCATCTACGCGCAGAAAGCGATTGAGCCTCAGTTTGAAGCGAAATCTATCTACGAGATGTGTACTCAGCTTGCGAAACGCATGGGCGTAGAAAAAGAGTTCACCGAAGGCCGTACTCAAGAGCAATGGATTGAGCACCTTTACGCGGAAACTCGTAAGAACGATCCAACACTGCCAACCTTCGAAGAGATGAAAGAGCTGGGTATCTACAAACGTAGCTACGACCACCACTACATCGCTTACGAAGACTTCCGCAAAGATCCTGAAGCGAACCCACTGACTACACCAAGTGGCAAGATTGAGATCTACTCAGAGCGACTGGCTGATATCGCGAAGACTTGGAAGCTGAAAGAAGACGAAGTGATTCACCCACTTCCGGTTTACGCGGACTCTTTTGAAGGTCATAACGATCCACTAGCAGAGAAGTACCCACTTCAGCTAACCGGTTTCCACTACAAGGCTCGTACTCACTCAACTTACGGCAACGTTGCAGAAATCAAAGCAGCCGCACCGCAAGAGTTGTGGATCAACCCAATCGATGCAAAAGAACGTGGTATTGAAAGCGGCGACATGGTGAGTATTTTCAACGACCGTGGCGAAGTACACATTCCAGCGAAAGTGACACCAAGGATTCTTCCTCGGGTTGTCGCACTAGGCGAAGGTGCATGGTACGCACCAGATGGTCAGAAGATCGACCATGCAGGCTCTATCAACGTGCTGACCACTCAGCGCCCGAGCCCACTTGCTAAGGGTAACCCTCAGCATACAAACCTAGTTCAAATCAAAGCGCTAAAGAAAGCATAAGGTAGGTTGGAATGAAACAATACGGCTTTTACATTGATTCAAGTAAATGCACGGGTTGTAAAACCTGTCAGCTTGCTTGTAAAGATTATAACGATCTAGACATCAAAACGAACTACCGTCGCGTATACGAATACGCCGGTGGTGGCTTCACTCAAGATGGCGATACTTGGGTTCAGAAAGATGTCTTTTCTTACTACCTTTCTATCGCTTGTAACCACTGTACTAATCCAGCGTGTGTGAAGGTGTGTCCTTCGGGCGCGATGCACAAACGTGATGAAGACGGTTTGGTTGTGGTTGATGAGAGCGTATGTATTGGTTGTCAGCACTGTAGCAATGCGTGTCCTTACGGCGCACCACAATACAATGCTAAGAAAGGTCACATGACGAAATGCGATGGTTGTTACCAACGTGTTTCTGAAGGCAAACAGCCTATCTGTGTTGAGTCTTGCCCACTTCGTGCATTGGAATTTGGCGAAATCAATACACTTCGCGAGAAGTACGGCTCAGGTGCGGATGTGGCTCCACTGCCATCTTCAACAGAAACGCTACCAAACATCGTGATTAAGCTGAACAAAAACGCGAAACCGACTGGCGATACCAGTGGTCACCTAGCAAACCCGAAGGAGGTGTAAGATGATTTTTCATGAGTGGTCTTTAATCTTCTTTACGGTGCTGGCGCAAACTGCGGTTGGTGGTTACTTACTGATTGGCGCACGTGCACTGGTGCTTGGTCATGACGAAGAGAAGCTGAACAGTTACAAGGTTCCAATGTTCATTCTATGGGCATTAATGGGTCTAGGCTTCATGTTCTCGACAACGCACCTTGGCTCTCCACTGCGCGCGTTTAACGCTTTTAATCAGCTAGGTTCGGCTTGGTTGTCTAACGAAGTGTTCTTCGGTGCGGCATTCTTCGCTGTCGGTGGCCTGCAATGGCTATTGTCTGTGCTTAAGAAAGGTGGCGTAGCGATCCAGAAAGCACTGATGGTTGGCGCGATGGTACTGGGTGTTATCTTCATGTACGCGATGATCAACGTATACATGATCAACACAGTACCGACGTGGGACAACATCTACACACCACTGAGCTTCATCATGACGATGGTTGTGGGTGGCTTGCTGCTATCTCAGTTCGTGATTGTGTTCGCAAACGACAGTCGCTTTACGGTTGACCGTAACATCACCATGCTGGCTGTTATCGCAGTTGCTATCAGCTTGCTTGTGACAGTAGGAAAACTGAACCTAATCGGTGACATCCAAACTTCAGCGGCAAAAGCGTCGGAGTTAGTCGATGGTTTAGGTAGCTATGTGATTCTTCAAGTGGCACTGCTAATGGCAAGCTTGTTGATTTGGATTCTACCTATGCTGAACAAAGCAAAAGTGAACCCAGTTAACCTTGGCTTAGCACTAGTATTGTTCTTGGTTTCAGAGTTAATCGGCCGTGGTTTGTTCTACAGCCTACATATGACAAGCGGTTTGTAATCGAGTTCTTAGAGATATGAGTTGCGTATAAACATCGCTGCTTGTTTAGTTATCTAGAAGGCTAGATAAACAAAAGGCCCAACACCTATTTAGATGTTGGGCCTTTTTATTTCATTTTTTCTAGCGTTTTTAGTACAGACTTAACGAGTTTACTTACATCGTTAGCTTACATAGCTACTTAATGATAGCCGCTGGAATAAACATATCTTTCAATCGCTTAACCGAAGAGTAAGTACCAAACATCGGCTTATTGTCTAGATGCCTTCTCAGCATATCGGCGGCGACGGTCTTAATCACGTTGCGTTGGTCTTCACGCGAGTACTGACGATAAAACTCAAGTACCTGACCCCACTCGCCTGCTTCAGTCGACAATGCAACGCTGAATGTGTTGCCTTCCAGCTTACCAGTCACCAAAGCCAATTCGGTTCCGCACTTCTCTCTTGTTGCTCCAGCCAGAGCAAAGGTCGCGGCTAATGGATCGCTTTTTTCAAGCTCGCTCTCTTTTGGCTCAGCCATCACCCACGAGTGTCCGAAGCAATCTTCTATCTGCTCATTCAACTGCAGCCACGCTGACAGTGAACCTTTGGTCGACACTTCAGACACAGATAACGTCTTCTTTTTTTCCGCCATGATGTGTCCAATATGGTCAATCATCGGCTCATCGACACTAACGACATTACTCTCTAGCAGCTTGTAAACCATCTGCAGAAGCTTAACGCGAGTTTCTAAGTCTGCCTTAGGACCAAACAGTTTGACCTCAATAAACGGCAGATAAGAGCGGTAACCAAGTTCATAACCTTCTGGCAGCTTTAATTGGTCTAAAACATCAGAGATACCGGATTCAGATAAACCAAACGTAAACAGTCGACTGCATTCAGAGGCAACCACTTGAGGGTAGGTACGCGACAAATCAGGAAGAATCTCAAACGTCACCATGCGTTTGAACTCACTCGGTACACCCGGCGTGAAATAGAAAGTCGCATCATTGATTTTCAGTTTGAAGCCACAAGCCGTCCCCACAGGGTTATCGACAATCTCTGAGCTCGCAGGTAACAAAGCTTGTTTAAGGTTGCTGTCTGGCATCGGCATGCCACGTCCAGAGAACATCTCTTCCATACGAGCAAGCCATTCAGGGAACATGACGAGTTTCTGCTCGGAAGCAGCTGCAGCGGCTGCAGCACTCATATCATCGGTTGTCGGGCCTAAACCACCATTAACGATAACCACATCATAGTTAAAGCTCAGCATCAGCAGTTCTTCAACAAGAGCATTCATTTGATCACCCACAGTTGAGCGCTTAGCAAGCGCAAAACCATGCTGATAAAACTCAGCAGACATCCAAGCTGCGTTTGTATCTACAATGTCTCCATGAAGAACTTCTTCACCTGTGCTTAACATTGCGATTTTCGTCATATTTCTATCCCTTGTTGTCATAAAAAGACACTGCATTATTTACAAACTGGTCTATGGTTGAATTTGGAGCAATTCGCCTTTTCACTAATATTAATAATGTTAAACCTAAGGTTTTCTTAGGAAAAGCTATAAATTATTAGTTCCCTAAATCAGGCATTTAATAGATAATTGTGACCCTGATCAATTCCAAACTTTCTCATGGAGACCCTTGTGGCCAAATCACCGTTACTAGCAAAGGTTACTGCCGCATTTTCAATGCTAATGTCAGTTAACTCGGTTGCAAGCCAATACGACTTCGACCAGCCAATCAACCTTTCTTACTCGGATGAATGTGCTCAAGATTACTGTTTTAATGACAACTTGTACACCTACAAGCCTAGTACCAATTACGCACTGAGCGAATCGAGTGATGAGTACGACTTCACAATCCAACAACCAAAACACATGTTGGTGAGCCAGGAGAAAGATTGGGATTACCTAATGGGTCAAACCTACACCATTCTTGGCTTAAGTGTCGCGACAGTGGGTCTAATGACTCTACTCCCTGAAAGTATTACTAAGTGGGATGATGACCAACGTGATATCAGTTCATTAGGTAAAAAGTGGAAAGATAACGTTTCTGAAGGCCCAGTATGGGACCGTGACGAACACTTCCTAAACTACGTAATGCACCCATATTTTGGTGGTGTTTACTACACCGCAGCTCGACACGCAGGTTACGACGAGTTTGAGTCATTCTTATACTCTTGGACTATGTCGACGTTCTTCTGGGAATACGGCGTAGAAGCGTTTGCTGAAGTACCTTCATGGCAAGATCTCTTCATCACACCTTTCTTCGGTGCGGTTGTCGGTGAAATGATGCTAGAAGCAGAGCAAGATATCATTGCTTCAGGTGGCGAAGTGATGGGCTCTCAAACCATGGGTGATGTGTCGCTATTCTTCCTTAACCCTGTTGGACACATTCACTACTGGGTAAGTGACGCATGGGGCGGTGATGCAGAAGTGAACCTGAATACTAACCCTTGGTGGGATAACCAAGACGCAGCACGTTTTGCTTACGATGCTGGCGCACCATATGACTCTCAGTTTGTTGGTATGAACTTCAAAGTAACGTTCTAATTCGTCTCTAGGACTACTCAATACAAGTTACTGAATATAAGTTGCTGGATCATCAATCACAGTGACAACTCTTCTAAAAAGCGGCTCTCTAGCCGCTTTTTTTGTGCCCTACTCTTCATTCTCTTTTTTTGCATCGAAGCTTAGTTTCAAAAATTGACCTAGGTCAAACATTGTTCGATGTAACCTTCTACACTGAAATTAAAGAACTTTATCGCGTGATATCAAACATTTAATTAGCTAAGAATAATTGAAACCTTGGGGGCTGATATGAACAGTACATTTATCGTAAACTTTATCGGAAAAGCATCACCAGCAACAATCAAACAGCTTGCTGCGGTTACTCACGAAAACGACGGCAAATGGCTCATCAGTAAAGTGAACTTTATTGAAGACCAAGTCGCTGGCGTACTAAAGGTTCAACTTCCAGCCATCAACGAATCGATTGTCAAAGAAGCGTTTAGCGCCAATCCGGATCTCATCGTGCAGTTTGTCGATTCAGATCATACGCACAATGCTCAAGACACAATCCATCACCTAAGACTCGATTCTAACGACCGAGCAGGCATCGTCAACGAAGTGACTCATGTATTGGATAGACAAGGGATCAGTATTCTCGATATGGATTGTCACCGCGTCTTTATTGCAGGTGGCGGAGGCGTTAGCTCAAGCCTATTCACATCAAAAATCGCCGTTAAACTGCCAATCGAAGTACAGATCGACGACGTAGTTAATGAACTCGAAACGCTCAGTGAAGATACTCGAGTGATGATTGAAAGCTAAATAAACAAAATTGAACAAAAAAGAGCAGCTCATTGGCTGCTCTTTTTATTGCTCTGAACTTGTAATTCAGTTACTTAACTGACCATTGTGATAATGAGCGTTTGAAGTCTTCATAACCGAATTCATTTAGCTTCTGAACTTCACCACTGCTACGTTCGCAGTAGATTGATGGCATTTTCAGACCATTGAACCAGTTCAGTTTCACCATGGTGTAACCCGCGCTGTCTAACAGATGCAGCTTTTGACCAATCTTAAGTGGCTCATCAAAGCTCGCTTCGCAGAACTGATCGCCCGCAAGACATGAACACGAACCAATCACGTAGTCATGGCTGCCGTTTTCAGATGCTTCCAATACCGATGCTGGCTCATTGTAGATAAGTGTATCAAGGCGGTGAGCCTCGGTAGCAGAATCCACAATCGCTGTTTTCTTCACGTTCTCAACAATATCAACCACTGTCACAACTAGGTCGGTTGTTTTAGTGATGATCGCTTCACCCGGCTCAAGGTACATCTGCACGCCGTGTTTCTCAGAGAAGGCTTTCAGCGCAAGACCAAGCTTTTCGATGTCATAGCCAGGCCATGTAAAGAACACACCACCGCCCATGCTCACCCAGTCCAACTTATCTAAGTGCTCGCCAAACTGTTCTGAGATTGAATCAAGCAAACCGATAAAGGCATCAACGTCTTTGTTCTCACAGTTCATGTGGAACATCACACCATTAATCTCATCGAAGATCTCTGGCTTGATATGGTCAGCTTGCACACCCAAACGCGAGAATTGACGCGCTGGGTTTGCCAAGTCTTGCCCTGCGTAGCTCACGCCCGGATTTAAACGTAAACCCAGCGAAGCTTTACCTTCTACAATATGACGGTAAGCGGCAAGTTGGCTTTGAGAGTTGAAGATCATCTTGTCACAGATGTCAGCAACTTCTCTCACGTCATCTTCGCTGTAACCGACACTGTAAGCGTGCGTCTCACCACCAAAGGTTTCGTGGCCAAGCTTCACTTCATAAGGGCCAGAACTAGTAGTACCGTCTAGGTACGGTTTGATGATGTCAAACACGCCCCAAGTCGAGAAGCACTTAAGCGCAAGTACCAATTTCACACCTGAAATCTCTTTCAGTTGCTTGGCTTTTTCTAAGTTCGCAATCAACTTGTCTTCGTTGATCATGAAATATGGGGTTTTTAGTTCTTCTTTCTTAAACGTCATTTTTGTAAACACTCAAGCAGCATCTATAGATGGAAAGGTAAATTAACAATTTTGGTGTGATTTATTTTGATTTTGTCCTGTCCGAGCGCAGTGAGTTACAAAATCAAAATAAATGATACCAAAGCTTCAAGGCTATCATCATCGAAAAGGGAACAATCCATGTCCCCTTTAATTAGCAATCAAAACAAGAAATCAGTTCTTATTTTTTCAGCTCATGAATCACTGGAAGACCTTGGCCTGCTTCAAGCTCTTGAACATGCCAATCTAGACCAATTTCCGGCATAGTTGCTAGGAACGGATCTGGGTTTAGCTGTTCCATGTTGAACACGCCTTTATCAGCCCATTCGCCACGGAAGAACTGAAGTGCAGCGGTAATCGCTGGAACACCAGTTGTGTAAGAGATCGCTTGGTGCTCTACGTCTTCGTAAGCCACTTCGTGGTCTGCGTTATTGTAGATGAATACGCTACGCTCTTTACCATCTTTCTTACCTTGAACCCAAGTACCGATACACGTTAAACCAGTGTAACCCGGAGCTAGAGATGTTGGATCTGGCAGTAGTGCTTTAAGAACATGCAGAGGCTGAACCACAGTACCATCGTGCAGTGTTAGCGGATCTGGGCTAAGAAGACCGATATCACGCATGCAGTTGAAGTAGTTCAAGTATGCATCACCAAAGCCCATCCAAAATTCGATACGCTTAGCTGGGATGAACTCTTTCATTGAACGAACTTCATCGTGCGCCATTGAGTAAACTTTGTGAGAACCACAGTTCGGGAATTCAAACTCAAGCATACGAGAGTGACAAGGTACTTGTTTCCACTCTTCATTTTCCCAGTAGAAAGAATCGCCTTGGATCTCAAGCATGTTGGTTTCTGGGTCAAAGTTTGTCGCAAACTTCTTACCGTGGTCGCCAGCATTCACGTCCATTACGTCAATTGAGTCAATCTCATCAAACAAGTGCTTAACCGCGTACGCAGCAAAGATTGATACCACACCTGGATCGAAACCAGCACCAAGAATACCTGTGATACCCGCTTCAGCGAACTTCTCACGGTAGCCCCACTGCCAATCGTAAGCTTGTGGTACTTGTTGGCCTTCAGAACATAGGTCAACCGCTACCGATGTATCTAAGTAAGAAACTTTAGATTGGTAACATGCTTCCATGATTGCCATGTTTACCCAAGGAGGACCAGCGTTGATCACTAGATCCGGCTGAACTTCTTTAATCAAAGCAACAAGCGCATCAACATCATCAGCGTCTACTGAACGTGCTTCTAGTTTCTTAGTTGAATCTTTAAGGTTGTTTTTTCCCTTGATAGATTCGATGATTTTTTCACACTTCGCGATTGTGCGAGAAGCGATTGTGATATCACCCAGAACTTCGTTATTTTGTGCTGCTTTGTGTGCAACAACCCAACCTACGCCGCCTGCACCAATTTGTAGAATAGCCATAGTTTTAATTACCCTTGTTGTTCTGCTAGCTCAATAGCTAAAGTTTGAATTTTGTTTATTAGAGATTTGAAATCTGATGTCGTTAAGCACGGATTCAAGATTGTAAATTTCAGCGCGCTTTTACCGTCGACAACCGTTTCGCCAAGGACGGCAACACCACGAGTCAGTGCTTCCAGTCTTAACGTTTGATTCAGCTTGTCTAAATCTAGTTCACCGTTTGCTGATTGCCCATTGCGAGGCACCGATCGGAATAGCACAGTAGACAGTGACGGCTCTGCAAGCAGTTCAAAATCGTCTTGGTTTTGAATTAGGTCTGCAACTTGAAGCGTCTGCTCTAGAAGATGATCGTACATATCGCCCAGCTGCTTTGGCCCAACGCTTTGCATCGTCATGAAGACTTTCAATGCATCAAAACGCTTGGTGGTCGCAATAGACTTATCGACAAGATTTGGCAGCTCATCGTGCTCGCGATTCAAGTAGTCTGCGTGATGCAGTAGATACTTAAAGTTCGCTTTGTCTTTCAGCAGCACAGCACCACAGCTGATTGTTTGGAAGAACAACTTGTGGAAATCAACGCTGACAGAGTCCGCTTTCTCGATGCCTTTCAGACGAGCTTTATGGCTACTTAAGATAAGCGCGCCACCGTAAGCACTGTCGACATGGAACCAAAGACCTTGTTGGTTTGCGATATCAGCAATCGCTTCAAGGTCGTCAATCGCACCGTGATCGGTCGTACCCGCAGTACCGACAACAGCAAAAGGAATCAACCCTTGTGCTTTAAGCGCTTTCACTTCTGCGTCTAGCAAGTCAGGCTTGATAGTGCCGTTTGCATTGGTATCAACACAGCACACTGCCGCTTCGCCTAGCCCTAGTAGAGAGGCTGACTTTTGAACCGTGAAGTGAGATTTCTTTGAACATAAGATACGCAGCTTGCTCGCGTATTCTGGTAAGCCAAGCTTTTGGATAGAATGACCATTGTGCTTATCCGCAACCCAGTCTCTCGCAAGCAATAAACCCATTAGGTTACTTTGCGTGCCTCCGCTAGTGAAAACACCGTCAGCTTGTGCGCCAAGTTGGTATTTGTCACACATCCAATCCACCACACGCTGCTCAACATAAGTCGCAGCCGATGCTTGGTCCCAAGAATCCATTGATTGATTCAACGCAGCGATAATCGATTCCGCTGCTACCGAAGCCATAAGAGGCGGAGTGTGTAGGTGTGCAATACAGTCTGGGTGTTGCACGAAGATGGAGTTTGCAGCGACAAGGTCTGCAGTGCTATCTACAACATCAACCAAAGCGTGTTGATTGTTATCGAGGTCGACAGCATTGATGGCTGCTTCTAACACTTTTGGATCTAAACCCGAATAAGGTGTTTCAACCTGTTCAAAAACCGCTTTCATCGCTTGAGTGGTTTGGTTCATCACGCTAGCAAATTCGTCGCTACCACCTAAACCCGTCTGGATGAAATGCTTGTTCCATTCTTGGTTTGCTTGTTCGCTTGAATCTGGGTCTTGTTGTAAACCACCACCTGCTGCGATGATCGCTTCTTCCATTACGCGGAGTGCAAAGTCGATCTGCTCAAAAGAGATAATCATTGGCGGAAGGAAGCGAATGACCGAACCATCACGACCACCCTTTTCAACCATCAAGCCGCGCTCTAGTGCTGCTCGTTGAATCGCTAGGGTTAACTCGCCGTCTGATTTTGGTTCGCCAAACTTGTTAAGCTCACCATTTGGTTGCTTGATCTCAGCGCCAAGCATCAAGCCTTTACCACGAACTTCAGCAATACAGCCAACGCGTGATTTAATTTTCTCAAGCCCATGACGTAAGTATTGGCCTGCGATGTTCGCGTGCTCAACCAAACCATCTCGCTCAATGATTTCCAACGCCTTAGCGCCAGACACCATTGCTAATTGGTTACCACGGAATGTACCGGTGTGCTCACCCGCTTTCCATGTATCAATGCTCTTATCGAATACAAGCAGCGACATAGGCAGTCCGCCACCAATCGCTTTAGACAAGCACAAGATATCAGGGTTAACGCCTGATTCTTCAAACGCAAATCGATGACCCGTTTTACCCACACCACACTGAATTTCATCAAAAATCAGTAGGATTCCGTGTTCATCACAGATACGACGTAGGCCTTGCAACCAAGATGCTGGAGCAGGAATTACACCGCCCTCACCTTGCACAGGTTCAACGATCATCGCGGCTGGTTTCATGATGCCAGACTCGTCATCGTTCAACATACGCTCGATATAACGAATGCTCGCGTTAGCACCCGCTTCACCACCAATGCCAAACGGACAGCGGAGGTTGTATGGGAAAGGCATAAAGTGCACATCAGACATCAAGCCGCTACGACGCTCTTTAGTGCCGAGGTTACCCATCATGCCCATGGTGCCGTTGGTCATGCCATGGTAAGCACCACGGAAAGCAAACATGGTGTTGCGACCTGTGGTTTGCTTAGCAAGCTTGATCGCCGCTTCCACAGCGTCAGCTCCCGATGGGCCACAGAATTGAAGAACCGAGTTATTTGAAAAGTCTTGAGGAAGAAAAGCTTTAACTCGCTTGATAAACGTCTCTTTTGCTTGGGTCGTAATATCAAGAGTTTGGTATGGCAAACCAGAATCGAGCTGGTCTTTCAGTGCTTGGTTAATCTCAGGGTGATTGTAACCCAGAGAAAGTGTACCTGCACCGGCTAAGCAATCGAGAAAGAGTTGGCCACGAGTATCTTCAACTAAAGCGCCACATGCTCGTTTAATAGCAATAGGCAGGCGTCTTGGGTAAGAGCGAACATCCGACTCATGCTGTTCTTGCTCTAGCAAAATAGCGTCAGGTGTTAGGTCGTACGTTCCCTCTAAGATAGGAACCATAGTTGAAAATGAATTTGCGATAGTATTAATATCGACTTCAAAGGCGGTAGTCATAAAAGTCCCCTTGAATGTGTTCATACTCACCTCCATCAGACGCAATTACCCACCAACTCTCGTTAAATTTGGAGAGAGTTCATAGTGAAGTACACGTATTGTCTAGAAATGAGATATAGCTGTACGCTCGCATAAGTCAAATGACGAATACGAAATTAAGCCGTCTTAAGACAGCGATAAATTGTTAGCGTGAGCTCAAGGTTCAGTAATGCTACTGTTTTGAAGAATTGGACATTTTTGCAGGATCGGGCAGCTATGAGGAGCTGGTCCCTTTGGAAATGCAGAGCTGATTAGCAATGTTGTAATTAGTGTGTTCAATGTTGGGTTTCCCATTAACATGGCGAACTGCGCCATAAGTATCCCGTCTATCAGCTAAAGGACTAGCCAATACCTACCCTACGTAATGTCCCAATCAGCAAGAATGGTCACTACGCGTATCCCCCAGAAGCAATCGTTGCTCTTCTTGAACATTGTTCATTCCGAGATTGCGCGGGAAAGTAACATAAAGTGAAATGAACGATCAATAGTTTTTAGTAATAGCTTGATAAATAGCAGCGGTGGCTAAGCAATTGCTGTAAATATCGTCACACTATCGTTTTGGAAAGAGATCCCCGGTTCATTCGTTCCTCATGCCCGAGGATGACGACACAGGTATGTAGGCAGTGTTAGTGATGGCTTTGAGGCTGTGGCGCCTTTACGTCATTCCCTAGCACGAGGAACGAGTTCATAGGGAATCTCGCTTTTAAAAACGAACTTAATTGCGAAATTTTGAGGCAGAAATAGAAATGAATGTTTAGTGCGGGTTCGAACAAGAAGAGTACTTACCCGTAAAAGCTAAACGCCAGAAACCAAAAAGCCCGAACATTTCTGTTCGGGCTTCTTAATTTGGAGCGATACATCGGGTTCGAACCGATGACCTCAACCTTGGCAAGGTTGCGCTCTACCAACTGAGCTAGTATCGCATTTGCTTTATCGAGATAAAGACTTTAATAGATGGTGCCCCGGGCCGGACTTGAACCGGCACAGCGCGAACGCCGAGGGATTTTAAATCCCTTGTGTCTACCAATTCCACCACCAGGGCACGCAATTCTTTATTGCGATGCCGATTACTGAAAAGTAAAACACCATCTTAATGCTGACGCCAATCAACATTACAAAATTTGGAGCGATACATCGGGTTCGAACCGATGACCTCAACCTTGGCAAGGTTGCGCTCTACCAACTGAGCTAGTATCGCATTTTCATTCAAATTCTTTCTAGAAGAAAGAGAGAATGGAGGCGCCTCCCGGAGTCGAACCGAGGTCCACGGATTTGCAATCCGCTGCATAGCCACTCTGCCAAGGCGCCTTAGTAACTCCAATCGAATCGCTCATTGCCATCCTCTTGGGTACGGGATGCATTCTACGGATTCAGACGATTGAGTCAATATTATTTTTGTACTTTTTAATTCGTTTGAATAGATTTCATACGAAACAGGCCAAATAGCTGACTTTATGTTCAAAACACACTGTGAGCGGGTTATTCAAAGGAGATCTATATCACATTAGATATCCACTATTGATAACTTAGCCTTAGGTTAAAGATCAAAAAAGCGAGCCTCAGCTCGCTTCTTCATCAATGATGTTTTTCGTCCAACAAATCGTCTTTGGCGGCCATCAAGTATTGTGCCATTGACCAATAAGTAAGAACGGTAGCGACATACAGTGCAATGTAACCTACCCACACCATCCAGTCGTCGTATCTCCAGATAAGTACCCAAAGAGCGAACATCTGAGAAACCGTTTTGACTTTACCAACCCAAGATACCGCAACACTTGCGCGTTTACCGATTTCAGCCATCCATTCACGAAGCGCTGAGATGATGATCTCGCGAGCTATCATAGTCACGGCTGGGATAGTTATCCAAATCGAGTGGTAATGCTCTGTAATCAGGATAAGAGCCGTAGCGACCAACACTTTGTCAGCCACAGGGTCAATGAAGGCACCGAAGCGAGACGTTTGCCCTAACTTACGAGCTAGCATGCCATCTAGCCAATCAGTGAAACCGGCTACCCAAAACACCATCGCAGCAGCGAAAGGAGCCCATTGATAAGGTAGATAGAAAACGACAACGAATACTGGGATCAAAAATAGTCTCAGTAAGGACAAAATGTTAGGTATATTCAAACGCATATTATTGGGCTCTTATTAATTGCGCTTTAATGGTGCGGGATTTTTACTATTGTTTCAATGCTTGATAAATGTTTTCTGCCAAAGAATGACTAATGCCCGGCACTTTGGCTATTTCTTCGACAGTTGCACGCTTAAGTTCTTGTAAGCCACCCATATATTTCAGCAAAGCTTGACGACGTTTAGGCCCTACCCCTTCAATTCCTTCCAAAGCACTGGTTCTGCGCGTTTTACCACGTTTCGCCCTGTGACCTGCAATCGCATGATTATGGCTCTCATCACGAATGTGTTGGATAAGATGCAGTGCTGGCGCATCACTAGGTAAATTAAATTCTTCACCTTCAAGGGTTACCAAGGTTTCTAAACCCGGCTTACGCGTTACCCCTTTCGCAATACCCATCATTCTTGGTCTAAACGGCCAATCCCCCCAATATTGAGAAATGATCTCATGAGCACGGTTTAGCTGACCTTTACCACCATCGATAAAGATGATGTCTGGGATCTTGTCGACATCGAGTTGCTTCGAATAACGTCTCTCAAGCGCCTGAGCCATTGCTGCATAATCATCGCCACCTGTAATGCCGGTGATGTTGTAACGACGGTACTCTGATTTGACCGGGCCTTCTTGATTGAACACCACACACGACGCAATCGTACTTTCACCCATGGTATGACTGATATCGAAACATTCCATGCGCTTGATAGCATCCATCGACAGCACTTCTTGGAGCTCTTTGAAGCGCTGATTAATCGTCATCTTGTGATTAATCTTGGTGGTAATAGCCGTCAATGCATTGGTATTCGACAATTTAAGGTAGCGACCTCGGGTACCAGAGGGGTTGGTATTGAAGTGGATCTTACGACCCGCCACTTCACACAAGGCTTCTTGAATCGGTGTGACATCTTCCATCAAATCGGCATTGAGAATCAAACGAGTTGGGATGGTTCTCGCTTCATTATGCGCAAGATAGTATTGGCTTAAAAAGCTCGAAAAGACCTCTTCTCGCACCGTATTGTTTGGAATTTTTGGGAAATGACTTCTGCTGCCTAAAACCTTGCCTTGGCGAATCATCAAGATATGAATACACGCTACGCCATTCTCTTGAGCAAAACCCAACACGTCCATATCTTCCATTGAATCGTCAGATACGTATTGTTGTTCTTGCACACGTCGAATCGCTTGGATTTGGTCACGGAAAGCGGCAGCTTGTTCAAAACGAAGCTCTCGGCTTGCTGTGTCCATTTTGTCGATGAGCGTCTCAAGGACCAGCTTATCCTTCCCTTGCAGGAATAGACGAACGTAATCGATAAGTTCACTGTACTCTTCATCAGAGATAATCGAGCTGACACATGGTGCAGCACAACGACCAATCTGATACATCAAACACGGGCGCGTTCTATTGGCATAAACGGTATCTTCACACTGGCGGGCAGGGAAAATCTTTTGGATTAGGTGTAGCGTCTCACGCACAGCGCCGGAATCAGGGTAAGGACCAAAATATTCGCCCTTTTTCTTCTTAGCACCACGGTGCATCGACAAACGAGGATGTTTGTGACCGCTAATAAAAATATAAGGGTACGACTTATCATCACGCAAAAGTACGTTGTATTTAGGCAAGTACTGCTTGATGTAATTGTGCTCAAGAATGAGCGCTTCTGTTTCCGTGTGCGTTACAGTGACATCGATCTTGTCAATATTACTGACTAGAGCGCGTGTTTTTTCACTGTCAACTTTTTTACGGAAATAACTGGAAAGGCGTTTTTTGAGGTTCTTAGCTTTACCGACGTAAATAACGACAGCCTCGGCGTTATACATTCGATAAACGCCGGGCTGCTCTGTTACTGTCTTGAGGAATGAGACTGAGTCAAACAAGTTGGTCACTATACGATCTCAGTGTTAAAGGGTCTCAGTGTCTAACATTCCATGTCTAATCGCTAAATGCGTCAGCTCTACATCGCCACTGATATCCAGCTTACTGAACAAGCGGTAGCGGTAACTGTTGACTGTTTTAGGACTTAGATTGAGTTGTTCTGAAATATCCGTCACTTTCTGACCTTTAGTAATCATCATCATGATTTGAAGTTCACGTTCAGATAAGTCTGCGAATGGATTTTCAGACGCAGGCGAGAATTGGCTCAAAGCCATCTGCTGCGCAATTTCTGGTGAAATGTATCGTTGGCCACTATTAACCACTCGAATTGCATTTACCATTTCATCCGGACCTGCCCCTTTAGTAAGGTAACCAGCAGCTCCAGCTTGCATCACTTTAGTTGGAAACGGATTTTCCGTATGAACAGTTAAAACGATGATTTTAACATCAGGGTTGAAACGCAAGATCTTCTTGGTTGCTTCTAAGCCACCAATACCAGGCATATTCATATCCATCAAAATAACGTCAGTATTGTTAGTACGACACCATTTTGCAGCATCTTCACCGCTTTCAGCTTCCCCTGCTACGTTCATTCCACGGACGTCTTCAATAATACGTCGTATCCCTGTGCGAACCAGCTCGTGATCATCTACAAGGAAAACATTTATCAAACTTGTATCTCCACACTATTAATTGGCTCTGCAACCACTGTGTCGTTTCATCTGTTTGAAACAATTGAACAAAGGAACAGTGGATCGCAGCATTGAGTACATCTTAACTTAATTACTAAAAAAAAGCTCTGTTGAATATGTGCTGAAACACGAACTTTAGCAAGTACTTATTAACAAATAAGCTAACTAAAACAACAAGCTTTTTCTAAAAATCAACCAGTTAAAACAACACCCAATAAAATTACATAAGATAGAGATATTTTCAATACCATTGAATAACCATTCGTGACAATTTCACTTATTTGCTTATAGAGTCCCGTTATTCGCCTCTACTAACTAGAATTTAGTTAGTATTTTTACTGCCTGTTGTGCGTAGAGGGTCGCTAGATGGTAGTATTCGATTCCCCATTTCAATAGGTTACTACATTGGATATTCAGCAAGGCTTTGTACTCACAAGACAAGCAAGAGATTTTTCAGGGCGCACACAAATCGACTTGTGGTTAAGCACCCCTCAAGGCCCTACTCTGCTGACAATTCAAAATGAAAAACCGGTATTTTTTGTTGCTCAATCTGACGTTGAAGCATGCCAGGCAATCGCAGCGAAAGAGTCGATCGATTGCCAATTTAAGCCTCTAGAACTAGCCACATTCGAGCAAACACCTCTCGCCGTGTGTTACACCTCACTGTCGAGAAGTAGCTTTGGTTTAGCGCAAGCCTTTCACAACGAAGAAATCCAAACCTTTGAAAGCGATATTCGACTCGCCGATCGATTCTTAATGGAACGTTTTATCAAGGGAAGTATTGAGTTCACAGGATCTGCTATGCAAAAAAATCAGCATCGCCGAGTCTCAAATGCGAAATGCCGAGCAGGTGATTACTTACCCGATCTATCTGTGGTCTCGCTTGATATTGAGTGTTCGGAAAAAGGCGTGCTTTATTCAATTGGCCTAGACAGCCCGATGGACAGCCGAGTAATCATGGTCGGCGAAGCACAACAAGCTGAAACCAATATCCAATGGGTTGCCAACGAGAAAGCGCTACTCGAAGCAATGATAGCTTGGTTCTCTAAATTTGATCCTGACATCATCATTGGCTGGAACGTTATCGATTTCGATTTTAGGCTGCTACACAAACGTTCAGAATGGAATGAAGTGAAGCTCAACATCGGCAGAGACAACCAACCAAGCTTTTTCCGTAGTTCCGCTCAAAATCAGCAAGGTTTTATCACGATTCCAGGACGCGTTGTTTTGGATGGTATCGATATGCTAAAGACAGCGACCTACCACTTCCGTTCTTGGTCGCTTGAGTCGGTATCACAAGAGCTGCTTGGTGAAGGTAAAGACATCCACAACGTTCACGACCGTATGGATGAGATAAACCGAATGTTTAAGTTTGATAAACCTTCACTAGCTAAGTACAACCTTCAAGACTGCGTGCTAGTAAACCGTATCTTCGAGCACACTCACCTACTCGACTTCGCGATTGAGCGCTCTCGATTAACCGGTGTTGAGCTAGACCGTGTTGGCGGCTCTGTTGCAGCATTTACCAATTTATATTTACCTCAGATACACAGAGCTGGTTATGTCGCACCGAACTTAGAGCCAGAGAATTGGATTGCGAGCCCCGGTGGTTATGTTATGGATTCAATTCCCAATCTGTACGACTCGGTTTTGGTACTCGATTTTAAGAGCCTGTATCCATCGATCATTCGCTCGTTTCTGATTGACCCTATGGGGCTTATTGAAGGGTTGAAGCTGGAACTTGGGCCAGAAGAAGACCAAGCCGTTGATGGCTTTCGAGGTGGGCAATTCCACCGCTCTAAACACTTCTTGCCAGAGATGATCGAAAACCTCTGGGCTGCTCGTGATGTGGCGAAGAAGAACAACGAGAAAGCGTTCTCTCAGGCGATTAAGATCATCATGAACTCATTCTATGGTGTGTTAGGTTCGTCCGGTTGTCGTTTCTTCGATACCCGGTTAGCGTCTTCGATTACCATGCGTGGACATGAGATCATGAAGCAAACCAAGGTTCTGATCGAAGACAAAGGCTATCAAGTGATTTACGGCGATACCGATTCAACATTCGTGTCTCTGAACGGCAGTTATGATCAGCAAAAAGCCGATGAGATCGGGAACACACTGGTCGCTTACATCAACGATTGGTGGACGAATCACTTAAAAGAGACCCATAACCTAACCTCAATACTCGAGTTGGAATACGAGACTCACTATCGCAAGTTTCTAATGCCAACCATTAGAGGATCAGAAACCGGCTCGAAGAAACGTTATGCCGGCTTAATCACTCAAGGCGACAAAGAAAAGATTATCTTTAAAGGGCTTGAGAGTGCACGCACCGATTGGACACCTCTCGCACAGCAATTCCAACAAACCTTGTATGAGATGGTGTTTCACGATCAAGATCCAACCGACTACGTCAGACAATTTGTTGATGAAACCTCTGCTGGCAAGCATGATGATTTATTGGTGTATCAAAAGCGCTTACGCCGCAAATTACACGAATACCAAAAGAACATTCCGCCGCAGGTTCGCGCAGCTCGAATGGCCGATGAGATCAATGCTAAGTTAGGACGCCCTCTTCAATACCAAAACAAAGGACGCATTGAGTATTTGATTACTCTGAGTGGCCCTGAGCCCAAAGAGTATTTAAAAAGTGGTATCGATTATCAGCACTATATCGACAAGCAGATTAAACCGGTCGCAGAGGCAATCCTACCCTTCATCGGTTTAGACTTTGAAAGAGTCAGTGGGCAGCAGTTGGGTTTGTTCTAGCACTGTATTCAATATGCACTTAAAACGAAAAAAGCAGAGACATGCTCTTCAGCACGCTCTGCTTTTTTGTATCAATTGATCGGTTATAAATCTCTATCCGATTCTGAACTCGGTTTTCTGATACTGCTTAATCAACCACTCACCAAAGCCATCAAGAATACCGATCACCGAACGTTTAGGGATTGGTCTACCAGAAAGCAAAATGCCCAACCTTTGGATTTCGACTTCTCGATCTGGATGATACTTCAAAAATTGCTGGCCACATTCAATTGGGTCATCGAACCAATATTTATCACGGTACATCACCAGAGAGTAACTCGCTCGTAGAAGCTTCTTGGCTATAATCACCTGCGCAGCGACTTGTTGTTCTGGCGTTGTCGCTCGTGCGATCTTGTTGCGATATACCGCTAACCAGTTTTCAGCATCCATATTCCAGTGCTTAGCGATTTCCCAGCTTGTTTCAAAATCACCATAGCAATCCGATAAGTCCTCACCATGCACACACACGGCTAAATGCTTGAGCATAAAACCCCAAGTGAAGATATTGTCGAAATCGACTATCTCACTCACTAAGGTGGTCTTAATTGCTACTTGAGTTACCTGCGGGAAGCTCTTTTGGAAACGCCATTTGATGGTGTTCAACAAAGTGGTTCGTTGGTCAGGAAACGGTCGATGGGTCACCACAACCACATCTAGATTAGAGCGCCCCACGACGGCTTGCTTACGTGCCACACTGCCATAAATATAAATACTGTGCAGATTAGAGCCTAATCCACCTTTTAGAAAGGTAATCAGATCGTTAACCACAGGTTGAAATTCAGGTTGAAAAGGCTGTGTTGGGTCAATAACAGGTAGCTGCATAGGTCGTTTCGGTAAATAAAATAATGATTTAACTATAACTCTATGATCGCCTAGGTGACTTTATGATTCAAGCTATTCCTATTTATAGCATCTCCGAGATATAATCAGCAGATAGACCCACTAAGGACAAACACAAAATGCCTAGAGCAAGTGAAATTAAAAAAGGTTTTGCGATCGACGTTGATGGTAAAACAATACTAGTAAAAGATATCGAAGTAACAACACCAGGTGGCCGTGGCGGTCAAAAGATTTACCGTTTCCGTGGTAGCGATGTAGCAACTGGCGTTAAAACTGAAGTTCGCCACAAGGCTGACGAAATCGTTGAAACTATCGACGTAACTAAGCGTGCAGTAATGTTCTCTTACGTTGACGGCAACGAGTACATCTTCATGGATAACGAAGATTACACACAATTCATCTTCAACGGTGAAACAATCGAAGACGAACTACTGTTCATCAACGAAGAAACTCAAGGCATGTACGCGATTCTTATCGACGGCAATGCAGCAACACTTGAGCTACCAACTTCAGTTGAGCTTGTTATCGAAGAAACTGACCCTTCAATCAAAGGTGCATCAGCGTCTGCTCGTACTAAGCCAGCTCGTCTGTCTACAGGCCTTACTGTTCAAGTTCCTGAGTACATCGCAACTGGCGACAAAGTTGTTGTGAACACAGCTGAACGTAAATACATGAACCGCGCAAGCTAAGATACTTATTATGACCGAAGCTAACGACCTAATGTCTTACGACGATGCAATTGATACTGCATACGACATCTTTCTAGAGATGGCACCTGACAATCTTGAACCTGCAGACGTGATTCTATTCACGGCTCAGTTTGAAGATCGTGGCGCTGCAGAACTTGTTGAAACTGGCGATGATTGGGTTGAACATGTTGGCTTTGAAGTCGACAAAGAAATCTACGCTGAAGTGCGCATTGGTCTTGTGAATGAAGCTGATGACGTTCTAGACGACGTATTTGCTCGCATGCTAATCAGTCGTGACCCAGAACATAAGTTCTGTCACATGCTGTGGAAACGCGACTAATACCGCTGTTGACGCTCATCTGCATGAGTAAACAAGTATTCATGTAAGCGAGTTAAAAGTTAGCCGAGCCGATTGCTCGGCTATTTTTATCACGCCATTTCTCATCATGATTACTCACTTTCATCATCAACTTTAGATTCACTGATTATGACCAAAGCAAAAACAGACACACAATCAAAAGGCTATGCCTGCATTGGCCTAGTTAACCCAAAGACGCCTGAAAACGTTGGCTCTGTGATGCGAGCTGCTGGCTGCTACGGCGCCAACTCTGTGTTTTACACTGGCACACGCTACGACCATGCGCGAAAATTCCATACCGACACCAAAGAAAAGCACCTAGCCCTGCCTTTGATTGGTGTTGAAGAGCTTAAAGATATTATTCCAGTAGGCTGCGTGCCGGTTGCTGTTGATCTGATTGAAGGTGCTAAGCCTCTACCTGATTACAAACACCCACCACGTGCGTTTTACATTTTTGGCCCAGAAGATGGCACGCTAAAGAAAGAGATCACAGATTTCTGTCGTGAGACGATTTACGTTCCGACTAACGGCTGCATGAATCTAGCAGCATCAGTGAATGTGGTGCTTTACGACCGATTGGCGAAAGGCGATAACTTCTCGAATCATAAGTAAATAGAACGAGATACGAGATGCAAAAAGATTTATAGATGCGCGTAAACGAGATAAGAGATGCGAAGAGCATGCTTACTGCCGATTGTGGCAGTATGTTTTCGATACTCGGTTACTCGCATCCCGCATCTTTTATTTCTTCTAGACGTAAAAAAAACCTGCTCAATGAGCAGGTTTTTTAGTATTCAGTGTTTTTAGCTAATGAAGCTTTAAGCTTAAGAACTGTAGTAACTACTTGAGTAATTACTGACGCGTTCTTGGCTTAGCTGGTTTAGCCGGACGACCGTTGTTCAGTTTAGGCTTACTTTTGTTAGCCTGAGGTTTGCCTTTGTTTGCAGCTGGAGCGCTACGACCTGAATCAGGTGTTGTAGTACCGCGAGTTGCAGGCTTCTTGCGTTTAGTTTGGTTGCTACGGCCTTTTGGTGCGTTTGCACGCTCTTCGTGACGCTTAACAGCACGACGAATTTTTTGGCTACGAGAACGCTCACGCTTACGAGAAGTATTTGAAGGATCAAGATCCAACAGTGTCTCTTTCTCAGGCTTTAGCTCAACAAGCTCACGCAGGTAGTTAACTTCTTGAAGATCTAGCTCTTTCCAACCGCCACGAGGCAGTTTCTTATCAAGGTAGATATCACCGTAACGTACACGTTTCAGACGGCTTACTGTCGTTTCTTGAGATTCCCAAAGACGACGAACCTCACGGTTACGACCTTCGTTAATCGCTACGTAGAAAGTATGGTTCATACCTTCACCACCAGCGTAAACCACATCTTCAAAACGAGCCATGCCGTCTTCTAGTTGTACGCCACGAGTAACGTTTTTAACTTTCTGCTCAGTCACTTCACCGAATACACGTACTAGGTACTCACGCTCAACCTGACGGCTTGGGTGCATTAGACGGTTTGCAAGCTCACCATCAGTAGTGAAAAGCAAAAGGCCTGATGTGTTTGCATCAAGACGACCAACTGAAATCCAACGAGAACCACGGATCTTAGGTAGACGATCGAAAACAGTACGGCGGCCTTCAGGATCGTGACGAGTACAAAGCTCACCTTCAGGTTTGTAGTAAGCAAGTACACGACAAACCACTTCTTCAGAAGCCTTGCCTGAAACAGTATGGCCATCGATACGGATCACTGAGTTCTCGTCTTCAAGACGCTCGCCCAGTTTCGCAACTTGACCGTTAACACTTACACGACCAGATTTGATTAAACCTTCTAGCTCACGACGAGAACCGTGACCAGCTCGCGCTAAAACCTTCTGTAATTTTTCGCTCATTTACTCTTTTCTACCTAATTGTCGTCTTCACAGACGTCGAATGAATTTTTCGCGACCAAATCGCGGTCGCGTATTATCGCAAATAACCTGCCAAAAAGCACTTGTTATTTACTGTGGCAGGTTTGCTGTATCGTTACAGACTGTTAATCAGTAAAGCGATTATTCAAACGGCGCAGGATCGCCCGCACCACGACGTAGAACTACGGCATCATCGTCACTGAAGTCAATAACCGTCGTCGGTTGCTCACCTAAGTAACCGCCATTCAAAATCACATCAACCGCATGTTCTAGGCTGTCACGAATTTCTTCTGGATCCGACTCAGTAGTCTCGTTACCCGGAAGAATCAGTGACGTCGACATCAATGGTTCGCCCATCGCTTCCAACAGGTCGAGTGCAATCTTATTGTCTGGGACACGAATACCAATCGTTTTACGCTTGGCGTTCATCAAACGCTTTGGCACTTCTTTGGTTGCTTTAAAGATAAACGTGTAAGCACCTGGCGTGTGGGCTTTCAGTAGACGGAAAGCCACGTTATCGACGCGTGCATACAGTGATAATTCAGAAAGATCACGACATAACAAGGTAAAGTTATGCTTGTCATCGATGCGACGAATTTTACAGATACGTTCAAGTGCTTGTTTGTTTTCAAGCTGACAGCCCAGCGCATAACCGGAATCTGTTGGATAAACCACAACGCCGCCATTGCGAATAATCGCAACCGCTTGAGTAATTAAGCGTGCTTGTGGGTTATCTGGGTGTACATAAAAAAACTGGCTCATTGTTGATCCTCGTTATCGAATCTCTCGACTCTATCATCAGAAGGAGCTGGCTCACCTAAAGACTATTCAGATGGTGAAACCGTTTGAAACTCCCAATCTTTCCATACTTCTTCGACCCCAGAAGGTAGCCAGAGATTGCGTCCAAGTTCCATCCACGGAGATGGGTAATGGAAATCACTGCCTTGGGAGGCTAATAGTTTGTATTGTATAGCATAATCCGCGAGTGTGCGTCTTTCTTGTTGCGCTTGCTGAGGTTGAGCAACTTCCATCGCATCCCCTTTCGCTTCAACAAATGCCGCTAGCAGGCGCTTAACCCACTTGGCTGTAAGGCCATATCGTCCAGGGTGAGCGAGCACGGCTTGTCCACCAGCAGCATGAATAGCCGTGACAGCATCACTCATTGAACACCATGTTGGCGGCACATAACCTGGGTTATTGCGAGTAAGAAACTTTTTAAACACCTGCTGCATGGTTTTTGCGTAGCCGTTATCGACTAACCACTTGGCAAAGTGAGCGCGAGTGATAGGCGCATCACCCGCAATCAATTTAACTTCTTCTAGCACCCCTTCACGAGTCGCTTTCTCAAGACGTTGAGCAATCATCTCTGCACGTCCAATACGGTGTTGCTTCTGTTGCTCAATGAGCGCTTTAAGCTCTGGTGACTCAGGATCAACGTTTAACCCAACAATATGGATATCTTTGTTTTGCCAAACAGTCGAAATCTCAATGCCATTAATCAGCTGAATAGGAAGATTGTTATCAGCAATATAGTTGCGTGCTTCAGCAAGCCCATCAGTCGTGTCATGATCTGTAATCGCTAGCGCTTCGATGTTAAAGCCAAGCGCTCGGTCAATTAGCTCAGGTGGAGTAAGTCGGCCATCTGAGGCTGTTGTATGACTATGTAGATCAATTCTCATATATTCTTTTTCATTGTTTTCAATTTTTATCGTTATATTTGTGTCAACACACTTGACCCGCAAGCGGAAAACTAGTTAACTAGTACACAAATACGAAGTATCACATTTGATAGGTTCACCATGTTACAAGAATTTAACCAAAACCATAAAGATAAAGTTTTAGAACTTTCTTCAGTAGAAGCAAGTTCAGAGCTTAATTGGTGGCGCACTTGGACAAGTTCTTGGTGGGCTAACGTGTACTTCTAGTTAAACAGTTTGTTTATAAAAAAGTTATCACTAAGCCCGCTTTAATAGCGGGCTTTTTAATTTGTCGAACATCTCACATTCAACTGACTAACAAATCATCGAATTGACCATATTCTAGATTGGGTGAAAGGTATCTTTATGCGACTATGTACGGCAGGAAATTTAAAGAATCATAAAGGAGGTCTTGTGAACAAGGCCATTGAAATCAAAAAGCTGGGAACCATTGAGGTCATCAATTCTTCAGTTCCTTACTCGCAAGATCCAACCAGCGTTTTTCATACTTTGTGTGAAAACAAAACTGATAGTCTTTTGTTGGAATCTGCCGAGATTGAATCTAAACAGAACCTGACAAGCCTACTCCTTATCGACTCTGCTGTTCGCATCGTATGTCGCGGACATGAAGTAACCTTTCAAGCATTGACTGAAAACGGTCAAGCGCTTATCGAACATCTTACTCAAAACGTGAAATCAGAAATTAAATCTGGCCTTACCGATAACGTTTTGACGCTGACTTTTGTCGAGCCAAGCAACGAATTAGACGAAGACTCACGTTTAAGAGAAGCCTCTTCATTCGATGCACTGCGTTTGGTTCAGCACAGCTTTGAGCAAGACGCGGATAATAAACACGCACTATTCATGGCGGGCTTATTCGCTTACGACATCGTGGCAAACTTTGAGCCACTCGGTGATGCTGAAGCAACCAACAATTGTCCTGACTTTGTCTTCTACGTAGCTGAAACACTATTACGTTTCGATCACCAAGAGAACGAAGGCCTACTTCACGCGAGCTTGTTCGCTCAAGATGACAGCATCAAAGCGCAATTGACTGACCGTCTAGCAGACATTCAAACTCAGTGTCAGTCACTGAAAGCCATCACAGAAGTAACGCCGTTAGACAACGTTGAAGCAGTACCAAGCGTTTCAGATGAAGACTTCTGCCAAACGGTTCGTGATTTAAAAGAGTACGTTGTTAAAGGCGATGTGTTCCAAGTCGTTCCTTCTCGCCGCTTTACTCTACCTTGCCCTGCTCCACTGGCGGCTTATAAAGAACTCAAACAAAGTAACCCAAGCCCTTACATGTTCTACATGCAAGACGAGCTGTTTACTCTGTTCGGAGCTTCTCCAGAAAGTGCTCTGAAATACGAGACAGAAACCAACCAAATCGAGATCTACCCAATTGCTGGTACTCGTCGTCGTGGTAAGCGCCCTGACGGTCAAATCGATTTCGACCTAGACAGCCGTATCGAGCTTGAACTGCGTACCGACAAGAAAGAAAACGCCGAGCACATGATGCTAGTCGACCTAGCACGTAACGATGTGGCACGTATTGCCGAAGCTGGCACTCGCCACGTAGCAGACTTGCTAAAAGTTGACCGCTACAGCCATGTAATGCACTTGGTTTCTCGTGTTGTTGGTCAGCTCCGTGAGGACTTAGATGCTCTGCACGCTTACCAAGCTTGTATGAACATGGGCACGCTAACGGGCGCACCAAAAATCCGCGCAATGCAGCTTATTCGTGACGTAGAAAAAACGCGTCGTGGTAGCTACGGTGGTGCAGTCGGTTATCTAACCGGTGAAGGGACTCTAGATACTTGTATCGTAATTCGCTCGGCTTACGTTGAAGATGGCGTGGCACAAGTACAAGCTGGCGCAGGTGTGGTATTCGATTCAGACCCACAAGCAGAAGCCGATGAAACTCGCGGCAAAGCACAAGCGGTTATCTCTGCGATTCAAGCTGCACATACTAAAAACCTAACAAATAAGAAGGAGTCGTAATCATGGCTGATATTGTATTCATCGATAACTTCGACTCATTCACATACAACCTTGTAGACCAATTTCGTTCATTAGGTCACAGCGTAAAGATTTACCGTAACAACATTCCGGCGAAGGTTGTTGAAGCGGCGATCAACGAATTAGACAACCCTGTTGCACTGCTTTCGCCAGGCCCTGGCGCTCCAGCAGATGCGGGCTGTATGCCAGAGCTGATTCAGCTTCTAAAAGGTAAAGTGCCAATGATTGGTATTTGCTTAGGCCACCAAGCAATTGTTGAAGCGTATGGCGGCACCGTTGCAGGCGCTGGCGAAATCATTCATGGTAAGGTGTCGATGATGGAACACCAAAACCATGCGACTTACCAAGGCTTACCTTCGCCACTGGCTATCGCTCGCTACCACTCTTTAGTGGC
Organism: Vibrio sp. 10N.261.46.A3; assembly: GCF_041472995.1. Taxonomy (NCBI): domain Bacteria; kingdom Pseudomonadati; phylum Pseudomonadota; class Gammaproteobacteria; order Vibrionales; family Vibrionaceae; genus Vibrio; species Vibrio sp. 10N.261.46.A3. The sequence goes on from NZ_JBFRRH010000058.1 coordinate 44,005, forward strand.
AACGCATGTATCTGATAGCCTAACGGTGACAGCTGAAGTCGATGATTTGGTGATGTCTGTGGTTCAAGAACAAGACAAGGTGTGTGGATTCCAATTCCACCCTGAATCAATTATGACGACCTACGGTGCAACGCTTCTAGCAAACGCTATCGAATGGGCTCTTGAGAAACCTCTTCGCCTTGAGAAGACTGGAATATAGGAAACGATCATGGAACAGATTAATAAACTTTACGAACAGCAGTCTCTTACTCAAGAAGAAAGCCAACAGTTATTTGATGTGATCATCAAGGGTGAACTTGACCCAATCTTGATGGCTTCAGCGCTGACTGCACTAAAAATCAAAGGCGAGACGCCCGATGAGATCGCTGGTGCAGCAAAAGCACTACTTGCGAATGCAAACCCGTTCCCGCGCCCTGATTACGATTTCGCAGACATCGTAGGTACAGGTGGCGACGGTCACAACACCATCAATATCTCGACGACTTCTGCATTTGTTGCAGCAGCGTGTGGCTTAAAAGTCGCGAAGCACGGTAACCGCAGCGTATCGAGCAAATCAGGCTCTTCTGACCTACTGGATTCGTTCGGTATCAACCTAGCGATGACAGCAGAAGATACACGTACGGCTGTTGATGAACTTGGCGTAGCATTCCTATTTGCTCCGCAGTATCACGTTGGTGTACGTCACGCGATGCCGGTTCGTCAAACAATGAAAACGCGCACTATCTTCAACATCCTTGGCCCACTGATTAACCCTGCTCGCCCTAACATCGAGCTAATGGGTGTTTACAGCAAAGAGTTGGTTCGCCCTATCGCAGAAACCATGCTGCAAATGGGCATGAAGCGTGCTGCTGTTGTTCACGGTAGCGGCCTAGATGAAGTGGCGATTCACGGCGAGACTATCGTTGCTGAAATTAGAGATGGCGAGATTCACGAGTACACAGTGACACCAGCTGACTTTGGTTTGAACACTCACCCTCTTGAAGCGATTAAGGGCGGCGAGCCAGAAGAGAACAAAGCCATCACAACTGATATCCTGACCGGTAAAGGTACTGATGCTCAAGTTGGCGCAGTGGCAGTCAACGTTGCTCTACTGATGCGTCTATTTGGTCACGAAGACCTAAAAGCCAACGCACAACAAGCGATTGACGCAATGAACTCAGGCAAAGCGTACGAGCTTGTACAAAAGCTTGCTGCACACGCCTAACGAACGACGAATTGAGACAAAGAACATGACACAGACTACCGATAAACTGTCGACCCACGTTTCAGTCAAAGAAGCTGAAATGGCGGAAGTATTAGCAAAAATCGTTCGTGATAAATACCAATGGGTTGAAGCACGTAAGCAGACTCAGCCATTGGATGAGTTTAAAGCGTCACTAACTGCAACAGACCGCAGCTTTTATGATGCTCTGAGCGGAGAGCAAACAGTTTTCATCACTGAATGTAAAAAGGCATCTCCGTCAAAAGGTCTAATCCGTGACGAGTTTGACCTCGACTACATTGCGTCGGTTTACAACAACCACGCAAACGCGATTTCTGTGCTGACAGACGAGAAGTACTTCCAAGGTGACTTTGAGTTTTTACCTAAGGTTCGCAGCATTGCTAAGCAGCCTATCCTGTGTAAAGACTTCATGGTTGATACCTACCAAGTTTACTTGGCTCGTCATTACTCAGCTGATGCTATCTTGTTGATGCTGTCGGTATTGGATGACGAAGAGTACCAAGCGCTGGCGGAAGTCGCTCACTCACTCAACATGGGTGTATTGACCGAAGTCAGCAACGAAGAAGAACTTCACCGCGCAGTCGCTCTAAACGCGAAAGTAATCGGCATTAACAACCGTAACCTTCGTGACCTTTCGACTGATTTAAACCGTACTAAAGAGTTGGCGCCCCTGATTCGCGAACTGGCTCCAAACGCAGTCGTGATTTCAGAGTCTGGCATCTACACACATCAACAAGTTCGTGACCTTTCAACGTTTGCAGATGGCTTCCTAATCGGTAGCTCTCTAATGGCAGAAAAGAACCTTGAGCTTGCGGTGCGTAAAGTAACGCTGGGCGAAAACAAGGTGTGTGGTTTAACTCACTCTGATGATGCAGTGAAAGCTTATCAAGCTGGTGCGGTATTCGGTGGTCTGATTTTCGTTGAAGCGTCTAAGCGTCATGTGGATATCGAAGCGGCTCGTTTGACTATGAGCGGCGCACCTTTGAACTACGTGGGTGTGTTCCAAAACCACAGCGTGGCAGACGTTGCGAAAACAGTTTCTGAGCTAGGCCTGTTCGCTGTGCAATTGCACGGTGATGAGTCTCAAGCGTATGTCGATGAACTAAAACAGTCATTGCCTGAAAGCGTTGAGATTTGGAAAGCTTATGGTATTGCTTCTGGTTCTGAAAACGGTGCAGAGAGCTCGCTACCAGAATTACTGGAAAGCAACGTGACTCGTCACCTACTAGATACTAAAGTGGGTTCTCAAACGGGTGGTACAGGCCAAGCGTTCGATTGGAGCCTAATCAACAACCAAAGCGCAATCATGTTAGCGGGAGGCCTAAATCCAGAAAATGCTAACCAAGCCGCTAAGTTGGGTTGTTTAGGATTAGACCTAAACTCTGGCGTTGAATCAGCTCCGGGTAAAAAAGACGCAGACAAACTGCAACGCGCTTTTGCAGCGATTCGTAATTACTAGTCCAAGCTCGGCTCTAGGAATTAGAAAGCAGAAACTAAAAACATATTTGTGGGCTTTGCCTTTTGCGAAGCTCAAGCAAGATTAAATGACTTGGTGTGAATACACATCAATAGAATTGAAGGAATAACACAATGGCTAAACTCGATGCCTACTTCGGTGAATACGGTGGTCAATACGTACCGCAGATCCTAGTGCCAGCACTAGACCAACTTGAACAAGCATTTATCGATGCACAAGCCGATCCTGAGTTCCGCAGCGAATTCATGACGCTTCTTCAAGAGTACGCTGGTCGTCCAACGGCGCTAACACTAGCACGCAACCTAACAAAAGGTACAAAAACAAAACTGTACCTAAAGCGTGAAGATCTACTTCACGGCGGCGCTCACAAGACAAACCAAGTTCTTGGTCAAGCATTGCTAGCAAAACGTATGGGCAAGCAGGAAATCATCGCTGAAACTGGCGCAGGCCAACACGGTGTGGCAACAGCTCTAGCTTGTGCTCTATTAGGTCTTAAGTGTCGTGTTTACATGGGTGCAAAAGACGTTGAACGTCAAAGCCCGAACGTGTTCCGTATGAAGCTAATGGGCGCAGAGGTTATCCCTGTTCATTCTGGCTCTTCAACGCTAAAAGATGCGTGTAACGAAGCACTTCGTGACTGGTCTGCAACTTACGAAGACGCGCACTACCTATTGGGTACTGCAGCAGGTCCTCACCCATTCCCAACGATTGTTCGTGATTTCCAACGCATGATTGGTGAAGAAACGAAGAACCAAATTCTAGCTCGTGAAGGTCGCCTTCCTGATGCCGTTATCGCTTGTGTCGGCGGTGGTTCAAACGCTATCGGTATGTTCGCTGACTTCATTGAAGAAGAGTCTGTTCGCCTGATCGGTGTAGAGCCTGCAGGTAAAGGTATTGATACCGACCAACACGGCGCGCCACTTAAGCACGGTAAAACGGGTATCTTCTTCGGTATGAAAGCACCACTGATGCAAGATGAAAACGGCCAAGTAGAAGAGTCTTACTCTGTATCTGCCGGTCTAGATTTCCCATCAGTTGGTCCTCAACACGCGCACCTAAATGCCATTGGCCGTGCTGAATACGACAACGTGACCGATGACGAAGCGCTAGAAGCGTTCCAATTGATTGCACGTAAAGAAGGTATTATCGCAGCGCTAGAGTCATCTCATGCTTTGGCTCATGCTGTTAAAATGGCTCATGACGACCCAGAGAAAGAACAGCTATTAGTCGTTAACTTATCTGGCCGTGGTGACAAAGACATTTTCTCTGTACACGACATTCTTAAAGAGAAAGGAGCATTATAATGGATCGCTATCAATCACTCTTCACTCGCTTAGCTGAAAAGAATCAGGGCGCTTTCGTACCATTCGTAACAGTTGGCGATCCTAACCCTGAGCAATCGCTTAAGATCATGGAAACTTTGGTTGAAGCGGGTGCAGACGCACTTGAGCTTGGTATTCCATTCTCTGATCCTCTTGCAGATGGTCCAACAATCCAAGGTGCGAACATTCGTGCTTTAGATTCTAAAGTCACGCCAGACGTGTGTTTTGATCTTATTGGTCAAATTCGTGCTAAATACCCAGAGCTACCAATCGGCCTGCTAATGTACGCAAACTTGGTGTACGCACGTGGTATCGAGAACTTCTACGAGCGTTGTGCGAATGCAGGTATCGATTCAGTATTGATTGCTGATGTACCAACCAACGAGAGTGGCGAGTTTGTTGCTGCTGCGAAGAAGTTTGGAGTTCACCCAATCTTTATTGCTCCGCCAACAGCAAGCGATGAAACACTTCAATCAGTTTCTGAGCTAGGTGGCGGTTACACATACCTACTTTCTCGCTCAGGCGTAACGGGTGCAGAAACCAAAGCAAACATGCCTGTGACGGCCCTACTTGATCGTTTGAACAAGTTCGATGCGCCACCAGCTCTTCTTGGTTTCGGTATCTCTGCTCCTGAACAAGTGAAAGAAGCGATTGTAGCTGGCGCTGCAGGTGCTATCTCTGGCTCAGCGGTTGTGAAAATCATTGAAAACAACGTTGAACAACCAGAAGCAATGCTTAAAGCACTTGCGGAGTTTGTTACGCCAATGAAAGCGGCTACGCAGAAGTAACGGCTAGTAATATCATTGGTCATTAAATAGAACCAGCGATTCAAATACTAAAAGGCTCCACAACTGTGGAGCCTTTTTTATTACTCGTCATTCACGCTAACTACTCTTCAGCTTTCATCGCTTTCTTGATTGCAGCCTCATTGAGTGTTGCTTTGATCGGGTCCGTTATCTTCTCCACTAAATCGATGGGCATTGGGAAGATGATGGTGGAGGTTCTTTCGTTGGCCACCTCGGTTAACGTTTGCATATATCGCAATTGAATGGCGTTAGGCGCTTGATTCAGCACTTCGGCTGCTTCACGTAACTTTGAAGATGCTTCAAGCTCACCTGTTGCATGTATTACCTTAGCTCGACGAGAACGCTCGGCTTCCGCTTGTTTAGCAAGGGCTCGCACCATACTATCATCCAGATCAACATGCTTGATCTCGACATTGGCAATCTTGATCCCCCAGTTATCGGTGTGTTGATCCAGTATCGCTTGTAAGTCTCTATTGAGCTCTTCTCGCTCAGACAACAGCTCGTCCAACTCATGTTGCCCAAGCACCGAACGCAGCGTTGTTTGTGAAAGTTGGCTGGTCGCTTCAAGGTAATTCTCAACGTTGTTGATCGCCATCTTCGGATCCAGCACTCGGAAATACACCACGGCATTGACCTTAACCGACACGTTATCGCGTGTGATCAAATCTTGTGTTGGTACATCCAAAACGATAGTTCGTAGATCCACTCGCACAATTTGTTGGATAAAAGGAATGATGATAATCAAGCCCGGCCCTTTCACACCGTAAAAGCGCCCGAGGAAGAACACCACTGCACGCTCGTACTCGCGCAGAACTCTAAACATACTGGCTATCAACAAGATAACGAGCACGATGACAATACCTATAGTGTGTATAAACATAACCGCCCCCTAATGGTAACGATAGTTAAGCAATAAATAATTCAATCAAGTGTATCCCTGTATTCCACGCTAACACTCCGCGCTAACTGGGCCTCGGTGGTATCTCATCGGGTAGTGCCTCGACATCCAAAAGCAACCCAGTCAGTTTGGTCACTCTGATAAGCTGCCCCGCTTGCAGTTCACTTGCGCATTGAGCTTGCCAAATTTCACCTTCAACTAGCACTCGGCCAGCACCCGGGAAACCGCTGACAACTTTACCTGTCTCACCAACCACCGCTTCCATCCCTGTAGTCACAGGCTTGTTTCTCACTCGGACTAACATTGATATTGTTACGACGATAAAGGCAACAGAGAACAAACTGATCCCGATAATTAACGGCAATGCGATTTGATAACCCGGCACTTCGGTATCCATCAGCATGATCGAGCCCAATATGAATGCGGCGACGCCACCTAAACCGAAGATACCGAAGCTCGGGCTAAAGGCCTCTGCGACCATTAAGGCAATTCCAAGCAGAATCAACGCAAGGCCTGCATAACTCACTGGCAGCATTTGTAAGGAGTACATAGCTAATAACAGACAGATACTGCCCAAAACCCCCGGTAGCCCGACTCCAGGGTTATAGAATTCGAGTAACAAACCGTAGATACCAATCAGCATCAAAATATATGCAACGTTCGGGTTCGTGATCACTGATAGCAGACTAAAGCGCCAGTCTTGTTCTCGCTCGACAAAAGCAACATCACTAAGTTGGACTTCCTGACTGACACCGTTGATGGTGATGACGCGTCCGTTGCTCAGTTCAACCAATTGCTGAAGGTCGCTGGCAATAAAATCGATCACATTAAGTGTGAGTGCGTTCTCTGAGTCCAAACTCGCCGCTTCTCTTACCGCCTTTTCAGCCCACTCTTCATTGCGATTGTGTAGCTTAGCCAAACTGACAATGTAAGCTGCAGCATCATTGATGACTTTCTTCTCCATCGCAGTGCTGGCTTTTACTTGGTCTGAGTTCTGTTGTTTTGTTTCGTCTTGCTCGCTCGCTGACGTGTTGTCATCTTTATTAGCATCGTCTTGAGGAGATAATGGATTAGTCGGCGCTTTGCCACCACCAAGAGACACTGGCGTGGCTGCGCCCAAATTGGTTCCGGGCGCCATAGAGGCGATGTGGCTAGCAAGTAGAATGTAGGTTCCCGCACTCGCCGCACGTGAGCCAGCAGGCCCAACCCAAGTTGCTATCGGAATTGGTGAGGTGGTGATGGATCGGATAATATCTCGCATCGACGTATCTAACCCGCCGGGCGTGTTCATTTTCAAAATAATGAGCTTCGCTTGCTCATCGTGAGCTTGTTCTATTTCTCTAGTGAGGTAGTCACTGGTCGCAGGACCTATCCCTCCATTCACCTCAATCACCCAAACATCATCGGCCTGAGCAAACACAGAGCTGAACAACAGAAGAAACGCAAACAAGTACTTTAATATAAAAGTCATAGCCCCTCTCCTTACAACTGAGATGCTAGATAGACGTTTTATTTAAAGCGTAGAGGTAACATCTTGGTAATAAATAGATACCTTAAGCATAGTTCAGGCTAAATTTCACACAACACGCACCTTTGAATTAGCTCAAATCTTAAGACCAAAAAACACCCAAAAATGAAAACCAAATGTTAACAAAGCAAGTCAAATACCAACGCCTCAAAACCATTCACAAAACACCAAACAAAAAGGCTTTTATAAACACTACAAATATCAGAGCAATAAAAAACAAAAGCAAACGATTGCATCGGTATAGAAAAACAACAAATGACATAAAACCACCTGCTTTTCGAGGACTTTCATCTCTGCTCATATTGATAAATGTAAAGGATACGTGTAAAACTTCTCGCGAAATATTAATCCAATGGTACATCGTACATTGGTGAGTAGTTCTGGGATTTTTATATTTAGTAGCACAGAGGTTATGGAAGTGTTAAAAGAAAAGAGTTTACTAAGCAACATCGGCGTTCAAGTCGTTATTGCAATGATCATCGGTACCCTAGTCGGTGCGATGATGGGTGACAGCGCAACTATGTTCGCTCCACTGGGCGCTATCTTCATCAATTTGATCAAGATGCTGGTTATCCCTCTAGTCGCGGTTGCCCTAATTTCAGGTGCTGCTGGTCTAGGCAACAGCTCATCAGCAGGTAAAGTGGGCGTGACCACTCTAGGTTACTTTGCACTAACGTCTGCACTTGCTGTAGCACTAGCGCTAGTAATGGGTGAAATATTCGAACCGGGTCGTGGTATCGATGTTTCTGGCGTTGAAGGCATGTTCTCTTCTGAATACGCTGCAAAAGGCGAACTTCCAACGTTCTGGGCAACCGTAACGGGTATGATCCCGACCAACGTTTTCCAATCACTGAATGAAGCAAACATTCTGCAAATTCTAGTCTTCTGCTTATTCTTCGGTATTGCGATTTCTAAACAAGCGAAAGAGAAACGTGACCCTATCATCAATGGCGTAAACGCGATTGTTGACGCTATGGTTTGGATGATCAACAAGGTTATGATCATTGCACCACTTGGCGTATTCGGCCTAATGGCAGAAGCTGTGGGTACGTTCGGTTTTGGCGCACTTATGGTTGTGTTCAAACTGTTCGTTGTTTACATCGCTGCGATTCTGATCTTCGGCTTTGTTGCTTACCCACTGATGATTCAAATCTTCACTAAGACTTCTGCGAAGAAGTTCCTAGTGGCAATGAAGAAGCCTCAAGCGGTTGCACTATCAACAGCATCTTCAATGGCGACACTGCCAGTAACAATGGAAACGGTAGAGAAAGAACTTGGCGTTCGTAACTCTACGGCTTCATTCGTTCTGCCTCTTGGTGCGACGATCAACATGTCTGGTAACGCAATTTACTACGGCCTAGTTGCTATCTTCTTCGCACAGCTGTTCAACATCGACCTGTCTATGGGTGCTTACGTTGCTATCATCGTAACGTCTACGCTAGGCGCAGTTGGTCAAGCAGGTGTTCCTGGTCCTTCTTTCCTAGTGGTTGCGGTTCTTCTAGCGGCTGGTATCCCTATCGAAGGTCTACCTCTGTTGTTCGCTCTAGACCGTATCTTCGACATGATCCGTACTGCTCTGAACATCACTGGTGATGCAGCATGTGCAGTTATCGTTGATTCTCTAATCGAAGACGAAGCGAAAGAAGCTGAGCTACAAAAACAGCAAGCGTAATATTAAGCTTCAGTTTTGATTGATAAAAAAACCGCCTTCATACAGGCGGTTTTTTATTAGGTGATGATCAATATTGAGTCGGTAAATCTTACCCTTGTAAGGCTAATTGATTAATCCAAACGCACGAGGCAGAGCCAAACTAATTTCTGGAATAAAAGTAATAGCCAACAGTGTGACGATCAATACGGCACAAAACGGCATGATACTTCTTATAACGTTTTCAATCTTGGAGCCACTGACACTACAACCCACAAATAGCGCCGTGCCAACGGGTGGCGTTGCAATACCAATACATAAGTTGAAGATAATCATCATCGCAAAGTGAATGGGATGCATGCCTAAGTGCTCAGCAATCGGCATAAAGATAGGGGTAAAGATCAATACGGCTGGCGTAAGGTCCATAAACATACCCACGATCAGTAGAATCAGGTTCATCAGAATAAAAATGATAATTGGATTGTCTGAAATAGAGAGCATCCAATCGCTGATCATGGTTGGTAGACCGGTAAACGCCATAGCCCATGACATGATGGTAGAAGCACCAATCAAAAACAGCATAATGCCAGTGACCTGAACGGTTTCTCTACAAATTATCGGGAAGTGTGCCCATTTAAGAGTTCGGTAACAGAGTGACAGTATAAAAGAGTAAAGAACCGCGATACATGCCCCTTCTGTTGCAGTGAAAACACCACCAATAATACCGCCAATAACCACTACAATAAGCCCTAAGCTAGGCGTTGCTTGCCAAACAATATTCAGCACATCTTTCGCTGTGAAGCCGTCATTGGCACTTGTTTTATAGCCTTTCTTTTTAGCGATGAAATAGGCGACGACCATACAACTTAAGCCCATTAGAATACCTGGGACATAACCTGCGATAAACAACGCCGCAACGGATGTTCCACCCGATACCACTGAAAATACGATCAGTGAATTACTCGGCGGTATTAGTAAGCCTGCTGGGCAGGATGCAACGTTTACTGCTGTTGCTAAGTTTTTATCATAACCATCTTTTTCTAATTCAGGACCTAAGGTTTTACCAACCGCAGCAGCTGCTGCAACGGCTGACCCTGAAACAGCGCCAAACATCATATTGGCGAAGATGTTGACGTGAAAAAGTGAGCCAGGAATCCAACCCACCAAGAGCTTTGCAAGGTTGATAAGTCGACTCGCGATGCCACCCACATTCATTATATTCCCCGCGAGGATAAAGAAAGGGATAGCTAGTAAACTGAAACTATCGATACCGGTAATGATTTTTTGACCCGCAGTAATACTCGCGACTTCAAACGGTAAGATGAAATACATGATGGTTAAAGATGACATGGCAATTGCAATTGCAATCGGCATGCTTATCGCGATCATGAATAAGAATAGGCCTAGCAGCCAAACACCAATGGACAAATCCATAATATAGAGTCCTTTTAAAACTTACTTTTTGTTGGGTTCACAAAAAAGATCAAACGTATTCATGACCAGATAGATGAGGATAATAACGGCTGAAATCGGCAATATTGAATACACCGTCGACATCGGTAATTGCAGAGCTGGAGAGAGTTGTTGTGTGGTTCTTCCCATTAAGGCGATGCCACCTTGAAGCATTGCTAGAAATACAAATGCGCCAGAAATCACATTGATGAGTAGGTGTAATGCTATGTGTGCTTTACCCTTAAGATAACCATCCAATAACGTTATAGCTAAATGCCCTTTGATACCGAATAAGTAGCTTGCTCCTAATAATCCAAGCCATACCATCGCATAACGAGCAAGTTCATCAGTCCAGTTACTTGGGTCATTCAAAACATAGCGACTAAAAACCTGCCAAGTGACAGTAACGACAAGTAACATTAATGCAAAAGAAGAGACAAAAAGAATCAACCTATCAAGTAGGTTTCTGAAAGTTGCTAACATGGTGTGATACCTCAAAAAATTTTGCCTTAGCAAAGCCAAGGCAAAATTATATTTTCACTAAGACTGATTACAGAACTTCAATTTTTTCAATGAATGAAGCTAATTTAGGGTCTTTTTTGGCTTCATCAATCATAGGTTTAACAGCGGCACGGAACGGGGCTTTATCAACATCAACAAACGTTACGCCTGCTTTCATTCCTTTCTCTTTGTTCATTTCATCTGTTGCGTCCCAGATTTTGATCTGCTCTTCAAGAGACTCAGCTGCAGCTTCTTTTAAGATTTTTTGCTCGTTAGCCGTTAAAGAACCCCATTTGTATTCAGAAATGATGATCACGTCAGGTGTCATCATGTGCTGGTCCATAGAGTAAAATTTGGCAACTTCACTGTGTTTCATTTCAACTAAGCTAGAAATATTATTCTCAGCACCATCAATTACACCTTGTTGCAGAGCCGTGTATACCTCATTGAAAGGTACAGGCGTTGCTTTACCACCAAGTAGGTTAACCATTTCCATCATGGTTGGAGAGCCAGGAACTCGAACTTTCATGCCAGCTAGATCAGCTGGTGAGTTGATGGCTTTCTTAGCGTAGAAGCTACGTGTGCCTGAATCATAGAATGTAAGGCCGATGAAGCCTTTACCTTCACTTGAAAGCAACATCTCTTGTGCAGCTTCACTTCGCATGAAGGTCCTCATATGTGGAACGTCACGGAATAAGAAAGGCAGTGCATTAACCTTAAATGTTGGTTCAAAAGATTCGGCTAACCCACCATTGATTTTGGCCATATCAATCGCGCCAGTAACAACTTGCTCCGCTTGGTCACGTTCAGAGCCTAATTGACCGTTTGGAAAGATCTTAATCGTAAGGTCACCATTCGATTTTTCTTTAACTTTATCAGCCATGATCACCATGCCTTGGTGAGCTGCGCTTTCTAATGACATTGCATGCCCTAACGTCAAAGTTTTTGCTTGGGCGCCAAATGCCATAAGAATTGAAGCCGCTGCAATCGTCAGTAGGTGTTTTTTCATGTTCTTCTCCAGAATCCATTTTGTAAGAGGTACAGTTTTTATATGCAACGCTATAGCTAAGTTTGAAATCTAACGTTCAATTGCATACCGCTCATAGCAGTAACGTTTCATTACAATATTCTTACCCTATGAATTTTGTATTACAATAATATGTGTACATTTTGTGAGCTAAGGTTTATCTATTGGCCTGAGAACCTAATTGATTGTGATACCAATCATATTTGGGACTAATTAGACCATTAATCAGCCCTACTTTGGATTTTTGGGGAATTTCGATTACTTTCAAATGCTTTAAGAACAATCTCTTAGCAAAAAATACCGATATATTTATGTTATTTTAAGACATTAAATTCAGTTATGGAGCACGACAAAGAAGGTCTCCTCGTTCGAAAACGCGAGTCGTGAACAGTGCTTTGTGAGGTGATGAAGGCAAGGTTTTCGGCTGGATTTAGACAACAAAAATAGATAAAGGCAATAGACAGAAACTTGAGAAGATGGATTATTTGTAACAAAAATCCGAGAGCCTTACAGCCCTCGGATTTTTGTTTTTGATGTTCTAATTTTTAGGCGTTAGACGAATTACAAATCAGCGCCATAGATATCAAACGTAAAGTACTTAGCAGCGATCTTGTCGTAAGTACCGTTGGCTCTGATCTCTTCAATCGCAGCATTGAATTGTTTCGCCAATTTTGAATCCTGCTTTCTTAGTGCTAACGCCGTACCCTCACCGATGTAGGCTTTGTCGGTAACTGCTTTACCTTTGAACTCAAAGCCCTCGCCTTCTTTCTTATCTAAGAAAGCCAATGACAATTGATCCGAGTTGCCGAAGGTTAGATCTAGACGGCCGTTTTGCAGATCCAGATACACTTCATCTTGACCTGTGTAACGCTTAATGTTGGCAACACTGCCAAACTTGTCGGTTACGTAGCGATCGTGAATCGTACCTTGCTGAACACCGATGGTTTTACCCGCTAAGCCTACCTCATCAACGCTGAATTCTGCGCTTTTAGCAGCAACAAATACGGCTGGTGTTTGGTAGTACTTATCAGTAAACAAGATCTTACGCTTACGCTCTTCGGTGATACGCATCGACGCCATAATCACATCCGACTTTCTTGCCAATAAGCTTGGAATTAGCGAGTCCCAGCTTTGTGAAACCCAAGTACAATCGAGTTTAGCTTGCTCACACAAAGCATCAGCTATCTCAATATCAAACCCTACAGGCACACCGTCGCTGTTTTTATAGTTGAATGGCGGATACGTAAAGTCCGACGCCAAACGGATTTCTTTCGCCTGTACCGTTGTACCAAGTAAAGCGGCCGCACAAGCGAGTCCTAGTATTATCTTTTTCATCATTGCCATCCTAGATATGATCTTTATCGAGTTGAGATTGAGTTTCTTTATGTTGAGCTTGGTGAATTTGTTTGCCTTGTTGACTCTGTTCTAATTCGGTTTGGTAACGTGTTAGTGACGTTATCACTTCTAGCATGCTCTCTTGGCTACCAATACTGATTCGAACACAGTTACGCAAAGCAGGTTCATGGTTTTGGTTCCTTGTCACAATGCCATCCTTCGCCAAGACACTGAACACTTGGTGCCCAGCTTTTTGACGCAGCAAAATGAAGTTTGTCGATGAAGGGTAAACAGACTCGATGAAATCAAACTGCGTTAACTCACAAGCAAACCAGTTACGCAGCTCAACCAGATTCTGCGTCGCGTCTTGCATCACTGAGACTCGCTCATCAGACAACGCGTCTAATACAATTTGAGATGAGCAATCTGGCATCGGATAAGGTGGAATCAGCTTCGCAACATACTGCATCACATTTTGACTCGCTAAGATAAAACCACAACGAACCGCAGCCAATCCAAATGCCTTAGACAAGGTTCTAATCACAACCAAATGTGGATAACGCTCGATAAGGCTAACGGCTGACGTTTGTGGTTCAAATTCGATATACGCTTCATCGACGACCACTAGCGACTTCCCAATCGTGCCTTCCAGTACCTGAATCAAATCCGATTTAGGAATCACATTACCCGTTGGGTTGTTTGGTGAGCAAAGAAACACGATATTCGCCAGTTCTGCCTTATTCACAATATCAGCAACATTAAGGCAGAAGTCTTCCTGCAATGGAGAGTCCAAGGTATTAATCGCCAATGCATCAGCGCAGAACTCATACATCGCATACGTGGGAGAACAGATAAGTATGTTGTCGCTTGCTGGTTTACAGAATGTTCTGATCAGCAAATCAATCGCTTCATCTGCACCACGAACAGCAACAGTCGCAGCATCAGTGCCACAGTAATCTTGGTAAGCCTTAGCAATATCTTGTGGTAAGAAGTCTGGGTATCGGTTGTGGCTTGCTTCTTCTTGAAACAGCGAGCTTTCCAATTCATTGGCGTTTAACCAGACGCGTCCATCACCACCAATTCTTCTTGCCGATTGATAAGGTATTAATTTTTTTACAGCCTGAGGCACTAAACTATCAATAAAAGATGTCAAGAAGCTATCCCTTTCACAAAATCACAATGTCTTCATCATTGCCTTCATATTCAAAAAATGTGATTTATACACATATTGAATCACAAATGATGATTAAGTATTTACATTCAAACAGAACACTATTGATAAATGAATCGAAATAATCACATAATAGCCATGATAAAAAGTCATAGGTAAAGATATGAATCGCACGCTTCCTTCAACCAAAACCTTGCTCGCGTTTTTGTCTACGGCAAGGCATCTCAACTTTACTCGCGCGGCACATGAGCTCAATGTTACGCAGGGTGCAGTGAGCCGTCAGGTATTGTCGTTTGAAGAAAGCCTTGGCTGTGATCTCTTCTATCGCCATGCTCGCGGGCTGTCTTTAACGCCGAAAGGAGAAGAACTGGTTCCCCTGATACAAGGAACTATTCATCAGCTGCAATCGGCTCTCAATCAAGTGGCAAGTTCTCCCTCTAAGATCAAACTCAACGCCCCCAGTTGTATTACCTCTTGGCTACTACCTAAGTTGATGTCTTTTCAGCAAGCCTATCCTGAAATTGATGTCGAACTCACGTCGACCATCAAGCACGTCTTCGAACCAAGCTTTGACCCGTTTGACGCCGTAATTACTTATGGTAAAAAGCCAAACCAGCAATCGATTATCAGCCAGTTATTGTTCAACGAGCAGCTAGCGCCCGTTTGCCAAGCACAAAGCATTACGCAGAGCCATCTTGTCAACGACGCGTCGACCATCATCAAGCCACACAAGCTTGCCCAATACACTTGGCTACACGCTAACAATGAGCAGAGTGATTGGCGACTTTGGTTAGAACACATAGGCAGCCACGACCTTTCAAGCAAGAACAACCAACAATTCGCGACACTCGATCAAGCGATGAACGCCGCCATTCAAGGGTTTGGTATTGCCATAGGCGACATCACGCTGGCCAAGCAAGATATTGATTTGGGTAGATTGGTGAAAGTGAGTGAAGGCAGTGTCTTCTCTGGAAATGGTTACTTCTTGCTGCAACCCAAGAATCGACAAAATACATCCTTATCTACGCTGGTTGATTGGCTCGTCGATTAGCGGCAATCACCGTTGAAAGACTCACACTATAAGCGGCAGTAGAGCGTCATAATGAGAATTTTACCGTTCTCAAAATGAAACTATTTGATGTCTGTTACGTATTGTTTGTCAGAGAATAGAACGAACCTTCCTTTAACTATTTGAAAAGAAGTTCAATTCTATCTAGTCGGGAATTTGTTCTGTTCCGTTGGAGAAAATGGCATTCGAATTGCTTTGTCATAGATAACCCAACCAATATACAGCAGGTTGCATCAGTTTCACTGCAGCTTGTCACGGAGGATAGGCTATGACCTTACAAAGACATACGTATTACGGCTTGATTCACCATGGAATTAAAACCCTATTAATGGACAGAATTGGCCACTTCACAGAGCGTGAATATCACGAGTATCTCGACTTAACGACCGGTAAATCGACGTGTTTTGCCATGAGCGAACAAGAACTCGAAAACACATTAGACAGCTTGAAAAGCGAAGGTTATCTTGAAGACATCAAGAAGCTGATACCTCGCTACCAAACCTCGTCAATGCGATAACCAGCTTAAACTCTTTAAACACGATGAGTGGTTAGATTGAATTAATTGGCACCCAATTGTCTCGGGCTATTTAGCATCGAGACAGTTTTCGTTAGACTGTCAGCAACTCAACTAACTGGATAGTCAGTGTCTCATGAAACAAATTCTTGATTTCATTCCTCTCATTATTTTCTTTGCGCTTTACAAGATGTACGACATCTATACCGCGACCGGTGCTTTGATCGTTGCCTCTGCAGTTCAAATTATTTTGACGTACTTCATCTACAAGAAAGTAGAAAAAATGCAGATCATCACCTTTCTAATGGTTGCCGTATTTGGTGGCATGACCATCTTCTTGCACGACGACAACTTCATTAAATGGAAAGTCACCATCGTTTACGCACTGTTTGCGATTGGTCTGACGGTCAGTCACATCATGGGCAAATCAGCGATTAAAGGTATGTTAGGCAAAGAGATCACACTGCCTGATGCGGTATGGGGCAAGATCAACTGGGCATGGACGCTGTTCTTTACTCTATGTGCCGTTCTCAACGTTTACGTTGCTTTCAGCCTACCGTTGGATGTTTGGGTGAACTTCAAAGTGTTTGGTCTGCTCATCGCCACCTTGCTCTTCACTTTACTTACGGGTGTATACATCTATAAGCATCTACCAAAAGACCAGCAGAAAGAGTTAACGGATAAAAATACCGACGAGAAGTAACCCTTAGGGATGAGTCCTCATACCCTATTTGATACAATTATTATCAATATGCGATTGGCCAATGATACTCGTGATCATTGGCCGCTGATTATTTGTGTTCGGTGAAGACGTTAAAAATTAGACCACCACGAGTCTCGTAAACACATCTATTTTTATATAAAACAATCAATACCATTAAGAGTACGACAATGACTATTCAATCAACTTTGAACCCGATTGGTTCTTTACTTCTTCGCACATTAGCGATGCCTTCTGATACAAATGCAGCGGGCCAGATTTTCGGTGGTTGGATAATGTCTCAGCTTGACCTTGCTGGCGGCATACTGGCAAAAGAGATCTCTAACGGCAAGATAGTCACGGTTTCAGTGTCGAGTATCGAGTTCAAACAGCCAGTTTCTGTGGGTGATGTTGTGTGCGTTTACGGTGACTGCACTAAGATTGGTCGTAGCTCGATGAATATCGACCTAGAAGTATGGGTTAAGCCTGTACTTGACCACGGTATCGGTGACCGCTACAAGGTGTGTGGCGCGACATTCAACTACGTTGCGGTTGATGAAAGTGGTAAGCCTCGCCCAATCAATAAATAACACCTTTTATTAAGCGTATGGCATCGATGGTCTTTAGTTTTTATAAATCAAATTACTAGGGCGTGTTGATCTTTCGAACTGATTTTTGCAGCGAGTTGCTGGGTATTTATACAAGGCAGAGGCGTCGATGTGTAGCTAGCCTACATGAGAAGCCGATAATGTAGTAGAAATGACCAGCAAACGCTGCCCGAAGGGTTCGAGCTGGGCGCCCCCGCAAAAAGCGTTTTACTCTTTGTTGAGGGAGATTTGCTTAGAATGACTAGGCGACTTCCCCCTCGCCGCGATTAAAACGCTTTTATCTCGAACAAAATTTAACCACGAAAGGTCAACACGCCCTAACGACCATACAACTCTCTCGCACCAATTCACAATTTCTTATCATTAGCTCTTCCAATACCAATTAGTTCGCGTAAATTAGCAAGATAGCGAATTTAAACGCCCTCAATTTAGTGAAGTAAAATAAGGATATCTCAATATGTGGTACGTGATTTTTTCTCAAGACGTCGAAAATTCATTAGAAAAACGCCTAAGTGTTCGCCCACAACATCTAGAACGCCTACAAACACTTCACGATGAAGGCCGACTGTTAACTGCGGGTCCAATGCCAGCTATTGACTCAGATAACCCTGGCGAAGCGGGCTTTACAGGTTCAACTGTGATTGCTGAATTTAACTCTTTGGAAGATGCACAAGCATGGGCAGACGCTGACCCGTACATTGATGCTGGCGTTTACCAAAATGTGATTGTAAAACCATTCAAGAAAGTATTTTAACGTGAAAAAATGGATTATTGGCTCACTGGCTTTAGCTCTGCTTGCAGGCTGTGCTTCAAGTGAGCAAGACGAACAAAGACAGCTAGAGATGATGGCGCAGCACCGAGCTGGCGTTTTATCTGCAGGCCTACCGATTGAGTATGGCCCACTGTCGGTCATGCGCGTGCTAGCAAAAAACACGGTTATCGAAATCATGATGATCTACAACCAAGATGCAAAAGGTGCTAAGCCTTTAAACCAAGTTGTAGACATGAGTGTGAATAGCTACTGCACCAACTCTGAAGTGAGAGCAAACCTCGATATGGGCTTGGCTTACAACATCAAGATTCGCAACACTCGCGGACAACTGATGGTTGAGAAGCTGATCAGCAAAGAGACGTGTCAGAGCAGCAGCTAGATTCGATCGAACAAGTATAAAACCAGAAGGCCTCGCACTTGCGAGGCCTTTTTTGTGGTTCATCGTGGGTTAGCGGGTCAATCAAAATCCTAGACTGAATTATGCCTCGGCTGATTCCCACTCTTTACGCAGTGCTTTAGTTGCCGAAACTAAGTTAGTCAGCGCCGCTTCCGTCTCTGCCCAATTACGCGTCTTCAGCCCGCAATCAGGGTTTGCCCACAAACGTTCTGCTGGAATTTTCTCTGCCGCTTTCTTTAGTAAATCAACAATCCACTCTTCCGAAGGGATGTTTGGTGAGTGAATGTCATAAACGCCAGGTCCAATCGCATTCGGGTAGTTGAACTCTTCAAACGCTTTCAGCAGTTCCATGTTCGAGCGAGAAGTCTCAATGGTAATCACATCGGCATCTAACGCGGCCACTGAATCAATGATCTCGTTGAACTCGCTGTAACACATGTGGGTATGGATCTGAGTTTCTGGTTTCGCACTCGCCGCTGAGACCTTAAAGGCATCGACCGCCCACTCTAGGTATTCTGCGTGGTCACGCTTTTTCAGTGGCAAACCTTCACGAATCGCTGGTTCATCGATTTGAATAATGTTGATGCCGGCGTCTTGCAAATCAGACACTTCATCACGTAGAGCAAACGCCAGTTGATTAGTGATCTCTTTACGTGATATGTCTTCACGTGGGAATGTCCAACATAAGATGGTGACTGGGCCTGTCAGCATCCCTTTCATCTGCTTCGAAGTCAGAGATTGGGCATAGGTTGACCATTCCACCGTCATTGGTTTTTCTCGTTCAATATCCGCGACCACAATCGCCGGCTTCACGCAGCGAGAACCGTAGCTTTGTACCCAACCAAACTTAGTGGTTTGAAAGCCTGCTAGGTTTTCTGCAAAGTACTCCACCATGTCGTTACGTTCAGCTTCGCCATGAACAAGCACATCCAAATCCAGCGCTTCTTGACGCTTAACGGCATCCGCAATATGGCCTTTCAATGCAGTGTTATATTCCGCTGCACTCAGTTTGCCAGTGCGGTAAGCGCTACGTTGAACACGGATCTCGCCTGTCTGTGGGAACGAACCAATGGTTGTGGTCGGCAATAGCGGTAAACCCAACACCTCAGACTGATGAGCGGCACGCTCTGCGTATGGAGCAGTGCGCTCTGCTAGTGCTTTGGTAATCGTGCTAAGACGAGCTTGTACCTGAGGCTTATTCACATGAGTCGCACTCTTGCGTGCAACAATCGGTTGGCTATACGTCTCACACGCTAAAATTGCATTTTGGTCACCATCTAACGCGGCACCCAATAAGCTCACCTCAGTGACTTTCTGTTTTGCAAAGGCAAACCAACTCTTCACTTCTTCGCTAAGCGTCTCTTCTAACTCAAGGTCGACTGGGCTATGCAGCAATGAACATGAACTTGCGACCCATAGTTTATCGCCTAGCTTTTCTTTCACTGGTTGCAGCAACTCAAGCTGCGCGGCTAAGTCAGCTCGCCAAACATTGCGTCCATTGATTGCACCCGCAGAAAGCACCCAATCTTCAGGTAGCTTATTCACCACTTCATCGAGTTGCTTCGGTGCAGCAGCCAAGTCGATGTGTAAGCCGTTGACGGGCAGTTCTACAATTTTGTCTAACGTATCAGTCACAGAATCAAAGTACGTGGTAAGGAGTAGCTTCACATCACCTTGAATCACCTGATAAGCCAATTTGAATGAATCTGCCCACTTAGTTTCAAGTTCCAGAGAAAGGATAGGTTCATCGATTTGAACCCACTCAACACCCAACTTGGCCAGTTTTGCCAGAATCGCTTGGTAAGCTGTAAGCAAACGTGGGAGCAAGGTTAAACGGTCAAATCCCTCTTCCACTTCTTTGCCGAGATATAAATAAGATAATGGGCCTAGAAGAACTGGCTTCACTTTATGCCCCGCTTTAATCGCTTCACTCACTTCGTCAAACAGTTGTGGCCAGCTCACTTCAAAGGTGTCGTCTTTACTGAACTCTGGAACAATGTAGTGGTAGTTAGTGTTGAACCACTTGGTCATATCTGATGCTGCAGTACCATCTTTGGCACTTTCTGAACCATGTTTCCCGCCACAACAAGTTGGCTGCTTTTGAGATTGTATTTGAGTTTGAGATTGTCCACGACCAACGCGGAACAAGGTATCTAAATCTGGGAAGGCTTTTTCGTCTTCGCTACCACCTGCGTGTCGCTTAGGTACATGGCCTAGCAGTAACGTCGTTGTTAGAACATGGTCGTACCATGCGAAGTCACCCGCAGTTGCAAAGCTTAGATTCGCGTCGGCTTGTACATTCCAGTTACGATTTCTCAATTCGCTGCCGAGCTGCTTGAGCTCAGATTGACCAATCTCGCCGCGCCAGTACTTCTCTAGTGTGAATTTAAGTTCGCGTTTTTCGCCAATACGTGGGTAGCCAAGAATATGCGTTGTTGTCGTCATGAGCCTGTTCCTTATTCGATAATTTTAATTTCCGCTCAGATTGCCTGTCATGGTTTTTGCTTTCACATAAAGGCGTCTGGATGGCTAAACTATCCACCTAATCTGAACGATGAACAACGTCCAAATATTCATCTTGTTTATTAAAAATATTCATCTTGAACAGACCGAAGATGAACAAACCAAATCCATCTGGACATCTAGACGTTTACAAGTGATGAAAAACCCCGTAGGGTGATTATTAAGAAATATTGAATTGGCTTAGGGAATATGAGGAATACTCATGATAGAGCTTAAACACCTTCGAACATTAACTACCTTAAGAGACAGCGGCTCACTGACAGCGACTGCAACCTCTCTTCACCTAACTCAGTCGGCACTTTCACACCAATTGAAAGACCTAGAGGCACGTATTGGTGGTCAGCTTTTCCTGCGTAAAACTAGGCCAGTGAAGTTCACCTCTGAGGGTGAGATCTTGCTTAAGCTCGCGGATGAGATACAACCAAGAATCGCTAAAGCAGAGAATGAGTTGGCGAGCCTGAAAGAGGATGTGAATGGTCGATTGCACATGGCGATTGAGTGTCACTCGTGCTTCCAATGGCTAATGCCCGCTTTGAAGGAATATCAAGTTGCTTGGCCAAGCGTGACCCTAGATTTCTCGTCAGGTTTTGGTTTTGAACCGCTACCGGCATTAATGGCTGGTGAATTGGACTTGGTGATCACCTCAGATATACAGCCGCGTTCTGAAGTTCATTACGAGCCGCTTTTCGATTTTGAGATGCGCCTTATCACCGCGATCAACTCGCCTTTGGCCGATAAAGCGAGCATTGATCCGCAAGATCTTAGCGAACTCACCATGCTCTCCTACCCAGTTCAAAAGCAGCGTTTAGACGTCGTGAAACACTTTTTGCAACCTGCAGGCGTAGAACCTAAGAAGTGGAAACAAGCAGACAACACCTTGATGTTGGTGCAAATGGTATCGGCGGGTTTAGGTGTGGCGGCATTGCCAAACTGGGCGATCAGTGAGTTCTCAAGACAAGGTTTGATAGCCAGCAAGCCGTTAGGTAAAGGGCTTTCAAGAAGACTGTTTGCCGCAGTAAGAAACTCAGAAAAAGACAAACGTTACCTGCAGGCTTTCTTTAGCACAGCAAGGCAGCAAAGTAAGAGCCATTTAGATGGCATTGAGGTCGTTTAAGAGGTTCATTATTGGGCTAGCTTAAGCCTGTGTTACATCGGAAAGGCAAACGCCAGAAACAAAAAAAGTCACAGATAATCTGTGACTTTTTAGTTTCAGTACCGATGATTTTCGATATCTGTTGATTCGCGAAAATAGACTATCTTGGATAAGACTTAAACTGGTTAGTCAATGGGTCGTATTGATAGCCAAGCATATCCAGCTTACCCACGACACTTTCTATATCCATTTCATACATACTGATCAGCTCTTCAAAGCTATCGCACTCTAGGCGAAGTTTTTCATTCACGATTCCCAGCAAGATAATGCTATCGAAACCTTTGACGTTGCTTAAATCCATCTCGTACTCCTTACGAACACACCGACTAGAAACAAGTTTAGAACGCTTACCAACGCCATGCTAAAAAACTGATCACACTTCTAACAAGAATACGTGATTAATGAGCGTACGTAATTAATGAAAGTACGCGATTAAAGTGCCCACACTGGCGTTAAACCCACAGCCGCCGCCAATAACATCAGTAACGAAATCGTCAGTTGCAGCTTTTCCGGGGTTTTAACGAACAGTAAATGCCAACACCACACCACGATAGCGGAGATTAGCAAAGCAAAGCTGAACAGTAGCGTTGAAATCACAGGCTCTAATTGAGCTTCAGAAAGAGAATAAACACTCACGACTGTCGCCAAAACCACTAACATACCCGTCAGTACACCAACAACGGGCAGAACTCGGTGAAATGCCTGTAAGCGTGTTCTTGCAATCGTCAGCAATAAATGACCAAACGCTGAACCTAATAAAGCCACCAGCAACAAAGTAGTGATAATGCCAACAGTAGTTGCTTGTTCCGTCGCTTGAATAGCAACGTAAGACAATGCCAAACCACAAGCTAAGTACATCACCCAAATAGGGCCAGAATCCCGTGTTTTCTTGGTTTGAACTTGAGAATAGAAATAAAAGATCGCGAACACGACCAGAAAGGCTTCAATTTTTACTGAGGCAACGGCAAGCCACAGCACGCCAATCGCAGGTAACATCTTGTGGATACGACCACGTTGCCCCGGACAAATATCCCCTTTCACCAAGATAAGGGTTAAGATCAGTTGGGCTCCTAAAAGCATCGGAGCAAATTGTACTAATAACGTTTCGACCATTGTGGTTCTACTTCTTCAAACTTATTTTCGCGAATAATATCAAAAACTGCTGCGAACACTAATCAAAATCACAAATTAGCGACGTTATTCAAGGCTTCAACTATGCTGTTGTATGGCTCTTTTGTCGCCATTTACCGTAAAAAGACGAAAGACACCAGAACTAACAGGGGCATGTTCTACTGGCTAGTCTAGGCTCATGCCGCTATAATTCCCGCCTCAAAAATCAGAGGTTGAAATATGTACAGCGATATCACTCCTATTCACGAACACAAAAAATACTGGGCCGAGTGCTACGGAACTGCACCCTTTTTGCCTACCAGTAGAAAGGAGATGGATGCTCTTGGATGGGATAGCTGTGACATTATTATTGTAACTGGTGACGCGTATGTCGATCACCCGAGCTTTGGTATGGCTATCATCGGCCGTCTGCTTGAAGCTCAAGGTTTCCGCGTGGGCATTATTGCTCAACCAAAGTGGGACAATAAAGATGCCTTCATGAAGCTAGGTAAACCTAACCTATTCTTCGGCATCACTGCGGGTAACATGGACTCCATGATCAACCGCTATACCTCTGATCGCAAATTACGTCACGATGATGCTTACACACCAAACAATGAAGGTGGCAAGCGTCCTGACCGTGCAACTCTGGTTTATTCTCAACGTTGTCGTGAAGCTTACAAAGGCACGCCAATCGTGCTTGGTGGTATTGAAGCGAGCTTGCGTCGTGTGGCTCACTACGACTACTGGTCAGATAAAGTTCGTCGCTCTGTATTGTTTGATGCAAAAGCAGACATTCTTCTTTTTGGTAACGCTGAGCGTGCACTGGTTGAAGTGGCACACCGCATTGCCGACGGCGAAGACATGTCTACGCTGACCAATATCCGCGGTACTGCTATCAATCTTCCTGCAGCCCCTGAAGGCTTCAAGATCATTGACTCTTCTCGTATCGAAAAGCCGAACAAAGCGTACGTTCCGGTGAACCCGTACGAAGTTGAAACCCAGTGTGATACCAAGAAAGACGAAAAAGAAGAAGTAAAAGCGCAACCTATTACTATTCGTCCTTCTCGTCACGATGCAAAAACTACAGCGGTTCGTATCCCAGGTTACGAAAAGCTAAACAATGACCGTATTCTTTACGCTCACGCTAGCCGTATTCTGCACCTTGAGACAAACCCGTACTCAGGTCGTGCTCTGATTCAACGTCACGGTGATCGCGAGCTTTGGGTTAACCAAGCGCCAATTCCATTGACCACAGAAGAGATGGACTACGTGTTTGGCCTTGCTTACAAGCGTGTTCCGCACCCTATGTACGGCAAAGCGAAAATCCCTGCATACGACATGATCAAAACCTCGGTTAACATCATGCGTGGTTGTTTTGGTGGTTGTTCTTTCTGTTCAATCACAGAGCACGAAGGTCGTATCATTCAGAACCGTTCGAAAGAATCTATCTTGGATGAAATCGAAGACATTAAAGATAAAGTGCCGGGCTTCACAGGTACTATTTCTGACTTGGGCGGCCCTACGGCGAACATGTACCGTTTAGGTTGTTCAGATCCAAAAGCTGAAATTAACTGTCGTCGTCCATCATGTGTGTTCCCGAAAATCTGTGAAAAGCTAAACACAGACCATCAACACACCATCGACCTGTACCGTTCTGCGAGAAAAGTACCGGGCGTTAAGAAGATCATGATCGCTTCTGGTGTACGTTACGACTTAGCGATTGAATCTCCAGAATACGTTCGTGAGCTTGTGACTCACCACGTTGGTGGCTACTTGAAGATTGCTCCAGAGCATACTGAAAAAGGCCCACTGGATCTGATGATGAAGCCGGGCATGGGCACTTACGATCGTTTCAAAGAGATGTTCGAAAAGTACAGCGCTGAAGCCGGTAAGAAACAGTACCTGATTCCTTACTTCATCTCTGCTCACCCGGGCACAGAAGATGAAGACATGCTTAACCTTGCAATGTGGCTAAAAAAGCACAACTACGAGTGTGACCAAGTACAGAACTTCTACCCATCACCAATGTGTAACGCAACGTCGATGTACTACTCAGAGACAAACCCTCTGAAACGCGTGAAATATAAGAAGCGTGAAGATGTTCCAGTGCCTAAAGGCGATCGTCAACGTCGTCTGCATAAAGCACTGCTTCGTTACCACGATCCTGAAAACTGGAAAATCATCCGTGAAGCGCTGATCAGCATGGGTAAACAGCACCTAATTGGTGACAAAGCAAACTGCCTAGTACCAGCAGAAGACTTTGATGCGCAAACACCGGCACAACGTCGTAAATCTGGTCGTCACGGTTCACAGCGCTTTGCGACTAAGCACAGTAAGTCTCAGCCAGGTCTTGGTGGCGAAAGCCCACGTAACCACTCCGGTAAGAAACCGGGTGGCAAGAAGCCGACTGGTAACGGCAACGGTAGCCAAGGTAATGCTAACCAAGGTGGCGGTAATGGCAACGCTCGTAAACCAGCGACTGGCTTCATTAAGAAAGGTCCTGGTGCTCAATCACAAGGCAATGGCAGCGGAAACGGCAAGCCAAACCGCAACAAAGCGGGCAATGGCCAAGGTGGTAAACCTGCTGGTAACGGCAAGAACCGCCAGCGTGCAGCACAACGCTAATATCGCGAGCCGATTGACTTCGCTATCGTAAAAACACAAAGCGCAGCTATTTAGCTGCGCTTTTTTGTATCTGTACCAGTTTTCACTTGGCTAATTGATTGCATGAGAGCTTAACGGGTGAAGACCCAATACTGACTAAGCAAATAGTTACTGACCATTCCCACCAAGATGCCAACCGCCATTGCGATAAACACTCCCCCTGTAAATGCAGGAAGTAACACCGTCATCAGCTTAAAGCACAGCAAATTAGGTATCGCCGATATCGATGCAGAGAACATGAACTTTTGCCACTGAATCAGCTTTTCGGACCAACAACCCTGCCCTTTGAACTCAAAGGTCAGCACTCGATTTCCAAACCAAGTTGTCGTTGCAGCTACGATGAAAGAACCAATTCGAGCAGTCATCAGCGGCAGTCCAATAACGTAATGCAGCAATGCAAACACGGCACAATCGACAACAAAGCCACCCGCCCCCACCATAGCGAATTTAATCATCTTATGGTGAGGTTGTCGTTTTTGGTTTAGCGCGTCGAACTTGTGGCTAAACAGTCTCGATGACGAGTTAAAATTGAACATCGCCGTCACTTCGAATATGGCTCAACGATAGATTTGGTTTGATGTTTTGGCTATGACAACTAAATAGAGCGCGCTTGATCTTCACCGTCGGTTCTAAAATACAGGTCAACGCGTTGTCTTTAATCTTGGTTTCCACTTCCGCTCTTTTACCAATCAGATAGAACTTGTCGATACCATCTAACTGTTCAACATCGAATAACTTTTTCGCTTGCCCATGACTGTAAAACTGCCCGGAGAACGGTCGTTTACCGACGTAAAAGCTAGGCGCTTCATCCGTAATCTGTTCAAAGATAATACGGTCACTTTTCTCGTTCGCTTTGCCTAGGTTGAGGTAGACCATTGCAATCATTAGCAACACAGGTAGCACCAAAGCCACACTCGAAAACCACTTCTTATCTTTTTCTACCACAAGCATTGCCACCAGCAAACCAAGGGCCGGAATGCCCGGTAGGACATAAGCTGGAAGAATATTACCCGCCATGGTGAATAGAATTAGAGGAGAGACCAACCAACACACAAGGAATGAAAACAACCCATTATGTTCAGCGTTAACTTCTGCGATTTTCTTACGACGGGCGAAAGTCAAAATAGGCAACACAATCGACCATGGCGCAGCCGCTTGAATCCAGAAAACCCAAATCATCCCTCTTGTTTCATCATGTGCCGAACCATAAAGATTCCCTTCCCAACCACTCACAACAAAACGCTTAAAGTGCTCGCCAACAATAAAGTAATCGATAAAGCCCGGTGTTGCCATTTCAGCCATGATGTACCAAGGCAAGGCAATCGCCAGCATCACACCTAAGCCAGACAACAGTGGAAAGCGTTGCCATAACACTTTGAAAGCGCCAAACAAGCCATGTTGCAATACTAACCAAGGGAAAACAGCGATACCCATAATCACAATCGCTACAGGCCCTTTTGCCAGCAAACCTAGTGCTAAACCAATGAAACCGACATAGCCCCAAGACCGATGAGTCTTCGCATTACCTTCTCCCTTTGAACCCTCTCCTCCTAACCAACAGAGATAAAAACCTAACATGGCAATGGTCATCGCTAACGTTAACGCCATGTCGGTCATCACAGCACCCGCCGCGATAGAGAAAATCCCACATGTCGCCAATACCACAGCCGCCACCAAGGCACTTTGTCCGGTACGCTTAGCCATGTATGCAACCAACAGAATCGTCGCAAAACCAGCTAGCCAGTGTGGCGCACGCACAGCAAACTCACTCAAACCAAACAGCTCAATCCCCGCCGCACTCATCCATGTGAACAACGGTGGTTTACCCCAGAAAGGGATGCCGTAATCAAATTGAGGGGTTAACCAATTGCCGGTTTCTACCATCAAGCGAGCCATTTCACCGTAGCGCGCTTCCGTAGTGTCCATTAAAGGGTATGTCGCCAGAGATAAGAGCCTTAAAACCAATGCAAAAGCCAACAAATACCATAGGTGCGTTCGGTTCAGGCTCATGCTGACTCCTCTAATTTAAAATGTGTTTTTAATGCTGGGGTATCGACCACCGATTGGATCAGATACAAAGGACGGTTCTTGGTTTCGATGAAAATACGACCTATGTACTCCCCCATTAAACCAATACTCAGAAGTTGAATGCCGCCAAGGGCAAGTTGGACCACCATCATGGATGGGTAGCCCGTAATAGGCTCACCAAACATCATGGTTTTGAACACGATGAAGACGCCATACACGAAAGCGGTAAGTGCCACTAAGCCTCCGACGGCCGTCGCAATACGCAGTGGGCGGATAGAGAACGATGTGATGCCATCCATCGCCAATCCGATTAACTTGAGGTAGTTCCATTTCGTCTCGCCACAGAAGCGAGCATCGCGATTAAACTGAATCGTTGCTTGCCTAAAACCTGGCCATGAAAAGATGCCTTTCATGTAACGGTTACGTTCAGGCAGTTGGTTGATATGATCGACAACTTCTCGGCTTAGTAGTCGAAAGTCGCCCACATTTTCAGGCACATCGATCTTCGCCGCCACGTTCATGACTTTGTAAAAGCTTGCTGCTGAAAACTTCTTAAACCACGTCTCACCGTCACGTTGGCTGCGCTGCATATTGACTACGTCATAACCTTCGCGCCATTTGGCAATCATTTGAGGAATCAGCTCGGGTGGATCTTGCAGATCGGCATCGAGCAAGATCACGGCTTGTCCTCGGCAGTGTTCGAGGCCAGCACTCATCGCTGACTCTTTACCAAAGTTGCGGCTTAAACCGATCACAGAAATTGAGCTATTGATTGAAGTGAATGAGCTCACCAAATCCAAGCTGTTGTCTTTACTGCCATCATCGACATAAACGATTTCACTGGTGATGGGTAAGCTATCCAGCACCTTGGTTAAGCGAGAATGAAACTCTTCTAACACCTCTTGTTCATCGTAAAACGGCACAATGATCGATAGTGAAACGGCAGGGTTGATCCGTGATGTGGAGACTTTAGGTCGGCTAATATGAAGTTCAGACATAATACGTTCTTCTATTTTTTAATCTGAATCCAATCTACCCCCTCATAAGTGAAAGTTATGTTATTGACATATTTTTCACGCTCACTCAGGATAATGTTACCGTGTATTTCTGTATGAGAATCAAAATGAAACGAGTTCTATTAGTCGAAGATAACCGCGAAATTGCAGGCGTATTATTTGATTATTTTGAGTGCATTGGGATGGAGCTCGATTACGCGGACAACGGTGAGCTTGGCTTGCAACTCGCGATGGATAACTCTTTTGATATCATCATATTAGATCTGATGCTGCCGAGAATGGACGGCCTAACGGTTTGTAACAAGCTAAGAGACCAAGGCAATACAACCCCGATCCTGATGCTTACCGCGCTTGATAGCCGTGAAGACATGTTGAAAGGGTTTGAACACGGTGCCGATGATTACCTAACCAAGCCTTTCGATTTGGATATTTTAGAAGCGAGAATGAACGCACTGGTTCGTCGTTACCGCGGAAAAGTGGCGTCTTCTAAATTGCAGTTTGATGAACTCACCATCGACCAAAAAACGCGTAAAGCCTACCGTCAAGATAAGCTGCTCGCACTCAATCCAACCACTTACACCATCCTTGAGATGTTGTGCCAAAAAGCACCTGAAGTGGTTACTCGCGAAGATATCTCCTACAAACTCTGGGAAGAAGACGAACCCAACAATGATGTGTTACGCAGTCACATCTATCAATTACGTAACCAACTCGACAAGCCCTTTGATACTCAGATGCTAATTACCGTCCCTAAAGTTGGATTCCGTCTGGAGTCATCGAATTGATTTTAAATGTTCTCACGAGCACCAAAACCCTAACGGGCCGCTTAGCGGTTTTCTTTGGGTTAATGGCCGTGATTGTATCGGCCTTTGTCTATTTAGTTTTTATTGCTGCACTTTACATGTCAGAAGATCGCGTCGGTGAAAGGCGCATCCTGATTGACCGTAACTATGCGGTTGGTTTATTCCAAGCCGGCGAAAGCGGTGAGTTAAGAATTGATGACCTGACGATCGCCTACAACGACCCTTCATTGATACCTGCAGAATACCTCAAGTACATTAAAGACAAAGAAAGCTTTGTTGGCGAGGTGGGTGAAGAGCCTGAATCACGAATGGTGTATGTGGGCGAGTATTCTGATGAGGGAGAAACCCATCCGATAATCCTGCTTTCTGAGATTGACCGTGTCGAAATTGATGTTTACGAATTGGTGTATGCGACCACCTTTGTACTAACGTTACTCTCTATTCTAATTTTTAGCTTTGGTGCTCTGCTCTATCGATTATCTAAACGGCTAATTGAACCCTTCAATTCTATTTCAGAACAGTTGGAATCGAATAAACTTAACCTCAATGAGGAATTTAGTGTCAATGACGACGCCGCGGTTGAGTTTCGTCAACTCACTAACCAACTCAATCAGTATCGAAGAGAAATCAATTCCTTACTCAAGCGTGAACAGGCGTTTGCTCGTTACTCAAGTCACGAATTGAGAACACCGTTAACCGTCGCTCGTGGCGCAAATAAATTGCTACTAAGAAGCGAAACCACCGAGTTTCAATCTCGCCAAATTGAGCGAATTGATGAAGCCATTGTTCAGATGTCGGAGATGGTCGATGCCCTACTCGGCTTGGTGCGTTACGAAAGAAACAGTGACGATGCGCCACTGCGACTGTTTAGCCAACAAGAGTTAGAGGCTATCGTCTCAAAAAACTCAGCACAGGCGGATGAGAAAGACGTCGACATCTCCATGCATGTTCAATCAGAACCCACCATTCAGGGCACCAGCGCAATAATGAATATGTTGGTCGGCAACTTGTTAAAAAATGCCATTGCAGCGACCAATAGTGGCACCGTAACGGTCACTCTGTCCCAAGAGAGTGTTGTGATTGAAGATCAAGGCGAAGGCCTCCAAGAGCAGTACAATCCAAATGGGCATGGGTTAGGTTTATTGATTGTCGAGGACTTGTGTCAACGCTTCCAATGGGGCTTTGAATTGGTCAATCGCAGCTGTGGTGGATGTACCGCTAAAATCACCTTTCAAACCGATCTATCCGCATCCATCTCAGAGCAAATGAATTCGTAGTTCGAGGCTCAATATCGAACGAAAACTTGATTTAGTTGGTTTACAGCGGTCCCTAGCTACTAGATACTCGCTAGTCCTATTTGAACTATAAATGCTAGCTCTTGAGTCAGCATTTTGTCTAAGTGCGATGAAACTAAATAATAGCCCTGTAACTCAACATCAATACAACGACCACACCTTTTTCTTAAAGCGTGACGATCAGCTTCATTCCCACTTTTGCGGCAACAAAGCCAGAAAGTTCATGAAGCTACTGGAAGACGAGCACCCAAGCACTACCACCCTAATAAGCTATGGTTCCGCTCAAGCCAACTCATTGTTCTCGCTAGCCGCACTTGCAAAAATCAAAGGCTGGACGCTTGAGTTTTACGTCGACCACCTGCCTCAATGGCTACAAGAACGCCCACTCGGCAACTACCGTGGCGCTATCGATCTTGGGGCTAAGGTTATTTCAGTCAAAGAAACAGGCACTGAGCTTCATCCACAAGAGTATATTGAGCAAGTAAGACAACCTGACTCACAATGCATTGTGTTACCAGAAGGTGGACGCTCTCAGCTTTCTGAATACGGCGTGAAGCAACTGGCGATTGAAATACTCAGCTGGACGCGTTTCGAAAACAAACACGATTTCGTGGTGGCACTTCCAGCAGGCACAGGCAGCACGGCTCTGTATCTGCATAAGCATTTAAAAGTGCACAACATCCCGGTATTAACCTGTGCATGTGTTGGCGGCAGTGATTACTTAACACAGCAGTTCAACGAACTTGGCGAAACCGATCACCCGCAGATATTACCGCTCAAAACTAAACACCATTTTGGTAAGCTATATCAACAGGACTATCAAACTTGGTTGGATCTACAAGTACAAACGGATATTGAATTCGACCTTCTCTATGACCCATTGATGTGGCAATGCCTAGAGCAATGGCAAGAAGAGAACCCAACCAAAACCGTCATCTATATCCATCAAGGTGGCATCTTAGGTAATGAGTCGATGTTGCCGCGCTATCAACGTAAGTACCCAGAACTTCGAAGTCGCCACACCGCTGATAACGCTACTTGGTAGTAGTCCGTTCTTTTCTACTCTAATACCCCCGCGTTTCTGCGAACTGAGAGTTTCTCAGCGCATCATGAACAGCCATCGCACTCCCTTTCGATGGCTGTTTACCAGTAATAGCCATCTGTTATCCCTGCCATACATTTCAAGTTAGAGACAGAAATCTGGCGAGAATCATCGCGTTATCTATACTTTCGATTGGAACGTCAATTGTCATCGAAAGGAATTACGCATGCGAAAACTCACTACGCTCGGCCTGTTTTCAGTTTTACTGCCCTTCTCTGCGATATCAGGAGAAAACGTCACTTACCAAGTCGATGGGATGGATTACGAAGGTTATTGGAGTGAAGCCAGTGATCAAGCACCTTTGGTACTGCTAGTACACGATTGGGATGGCTTAACCGATTACGAAAAGAAACGTTCTGAGATGCTCAACGAGCTAGGTTACAACGTGTTCGCCATCGACCTATTTGGTAAAGGCATTCGCCCGACCGAAGTGAAAGATAAAAAGCAACACACAGGCGAGCTGTATAAAGACAGAGAAAAAATGCGTGCGCTACTCAGCGCGGGAGCAATGGAAGCGAAAAGGCTTGGTGGTAACTTAGATAATAACGTGATGATGGGTTACTGTTTTGGTGGCGCAGCCGTTTTAGAAGCCGCTCGTGCGGGTATCCCATCGAAAGCTTATGTCACCTTCCATGGCGGTTTATCAACACCGAAAGGACAAGACTACTCCCAGACAAAAGCTCCTGTTGTCGTGTTCCATGGCACAGCTGACGCCATGATCTCAATGGAAGACTTTGGCAGCCTCGCCGCTCAGCTTGAAACAACCAAAGTTCCGCATGAAATGATCACCTACAGTGGTGCGCCGCATGCCTTTACCGTATTCGGCTCAAACAACTATCAACAAGAAGCTGACCAAAAATCCTGGGATAGATTTACTCATGTGCTAGAAACCACCACCAGATAATCTTCTCCCTCAGAACCCATAACCCCATTCGAAAGCTTAAGAATGGGGTTGTTTAATTATCACTGCATCATCTCACTACAAATAGCGGTGGATACTTAAGTCATCAGTTTTAATATCACTAGCTGATCCACTGACCACGCTTGCCAAAATCTTTCCTGAGCCACATGCCATCGTCCAACCTAGAGTTCCATGGCCCGTATTGGTAAATAGATTCTTGATAGGCGTCTTACCGATAATAGGCGTACCATCCGGCGTCATTGGTCGTAACCCAGTCCAATATTCAGCCTTAGAAAAGTCACCCGCTTGTGGGAAAAGATCTTTAATCACCATATCAATCGTAGCTTTGCGTTTTTCAGGGATAAGGTAATTAAAACCCGCAAGCTCGGCCGTACCCGCGATACGAATACGGTCATCAAATCGCGTCATCGCCACCTTGTAGGTTTCATCCATCACAGTCGAAGTTGGTGACTTATCTGCATTCACGATCGGTAGTGTTAACGAATACCCTTTAACTGGATAAACCGGTATCGACAAATCGACTTGCTTCAACAGTTCTCGAGAATAACTTCCTGAAGCAACCACGTAAGCGTCCGCTTTGAACTCGCCTTGAGTCGTTGTAATACTCTCAATGGTTTGATTCTGATAATTGAGCCTAACTACTTCGGTATCAAACACGAACTGAACGCCGAGTTGCTTGGCTTTCTCAGTCAGGGTTAAACAGAACTGATGACAATCACCGGTTTCATCGTGCGGTAAATACAGGCCGCCCACCAGCTTATCTTTCACGTCTGCTAAGCCCGACTCCACTGACAGACACTGTTCAACATCAAACAGAGTGTGTTCGATTCCACTCTCTGTTAATAGCTTCATATCCTGCTGAATAGCGTCCAATTGCTTTTCGCTTCGAAACACTTGTAGCGTGCCTTTCTGCCTACCTTCATAAGCCAGTTGTTCACTGGTTCTTAGATGAGTCAGGCAATCTCGACTGTAGTTAGCGACTCGCAACATGCGCGATTTGTTCTGTGCATATTTGGCTTCATTGCAGTTGGCGAGCATCTTAGTCGCCCAAGACACCAATTCGGGAGAAAGTGACGGCTTCACTTTAAGTGGCGCATGTTCTTGGGTAAGCCATTTCATCGCTTTCAATGGAATACCAGGCGCCGCCCATGGTGAAGAATAACCGTAAGAAATTTGTCCGGCATTCGCAAAGCTGGTTTCTTTACCACTGCTATCTTGACGATCAATAACCGTGACCGAGTGGCCTTCCTTCGCAAGGTACCATGCGCTGGTCAATCCAATAACACCACTGCCAATTACAATAACTTCCATTCTCTTCCCCTAATGTCCGACAAAGCCAAACCTGTCGAACACAGCTGTCAGTCTAAAACTCGTTTCGTTAATAATTTGTAACTTATTCCGCACTTGTTGACTTAACAATAGAGAGAGCGTTGACAAAAAATCAATTCGACTTAAAAACGAATTCGGCAGTTTGGAAGTGTGATATTAGCGGTATTTGAAAGCTTAGGTAGGAGTCGCTAAGTAAATCGATTAAGCCTAAATATTGTAAGCGTCATGACTCAAGAAAGTGGCGTTTTCGAGTAAGAAATCCAACAAGGTTTCGGCTTGTAGCGTGAGTGCACGGCCTTTCAAAGATTGAACCTTAACCGTCGCCTTCGATAGCATCTCCAACTCGGTCGCAACCACTTCAATTTGCCCGGACTTAATCTCATCGAGTACCGTAAGTTTGGGCATAAAGGTCACGCCTAGCCCTGCCGAAACAAAGTTTGTAAGCGCGGTTACCGAGTTGGTTTGAAGCTTTGGCTGCAAGGTCAGGTGGGAGTTTTGTTCAGCCTGCTTCACTAGCCTGCCCATGCCTGTCGAGTTATCGATCAAAGCAAGAGAAGCATCTTTAATATCTTGTAGTGTCACTGGTGTTTCTTGCATCGTCAGTACGTGCCCTTTCGGCGCAATAAGCTCTAAAGGGTGGCTACGTTCAACATGTGAATACAGTTTAGGATGAGGTGCAGACGCATAGGTGATCGCGAAATCGATCTGTTGATCTTCCAGCATTTTCACGGCATCCAATGCCCCAGCGATCTCTATAGAAAGATTGATATCAGGATAACGAGTCATAAAGGTTTGCATCGGCTTTGACACCAAGTTGGTAATAAACCCTTCACCGATCGCAATGCTGACATTGCCTCCTTTGAGGCTTTTAAGCTTGGTTAGTCGAGCAAGCACTGCCGCCTCTCCACGAACAATGGAACGGTAGTAATTCAACAGTTCATTACCCGCTTCGGTTAACAGTGATTGGCGGTTGTTGCGCTCCCATACTTTCATTTCCGCTTGCGTTTCTAACTGTGTCAGCATTCTACTCATCGCGGCAGGATCAACGTTCATCATCTTAGATGCCTTTCGTAACGACCCGTATTTCGATAAAGCATTAAGGTATTCCAGCGCGCGGATATTAAAGTGGTGCATTCAACTTCCTTGTTATTCAACTGACACTTAATCAAGCGTCTCACAAATTTCTCATTTGCCCATCTAGGAATTGAAATACCAACACAGCAAGTTTGCAAGTTGTGGGCTGAGTCACCAACAGAAGTATTTTAAAAGGCTCACAAGCCATCTGAAGAAATGAACGCTTATGTTGTGATAAAACAAAAACACAGCTCAATTCAACGAAGAAATGAGCTGTGTTTGATGTTAATCATCGGCAGTTAAAACCGCCAACCGAGTGCTATTTTAATGCAAGTAACTTGTCTACAAACTCTGAGAAACCGTACCCGCCCGGCTTGCTCATCACCACTGATGGGTGATGCTCTAGTCGATCCCAGTAATGCTGAATATTTGCCACCCCAACACTATTAGGCAAGATTTCAAACATGTATTGATCGTTCATCGAGTCACCGACATAACAACTACGCTCGACTATTTCTTGGTCAGACAGCCCCTTCTCTTTGAGAAAAGCGGTCGATGTCGCTTTCTTAGAGTGCTCACCATACCAAGCATTAATGTGAATGGAGCTTGCTGTGGCGTGTGCACCTAACGCGTGAATCTTAGAGACTATCTCTTCAATAATCGCATCATCAACTTTCGGACGGTTTTGACCGATGTCTATCGCAACTTCACACAAGCGGTACGACTGATCCAGCGTTAAACTGAGCTCTGGATAATCGCTCAAAATAGCTAAGACTTGTTCTTTCAGTTTGCTCTGATTAGCACTGACTTCTGGCAAAGGAATATCTGAACGCAATGTCAGATAACCGTTTTTCTTTTCCATAATGAAAGCGCCATTCTCGCCGAGAACCGCATCAACAGGCCACAGCTGAGCAATGTGATCACACCAACCAGCACAAGCGCCCGTTACCGCAACCACTTTCTTGCCCGAGTCACGCAACTTACTTAAAGCGATCAAGGTTTCAGGCGGCAATTGACCTTGCCACGTTAAGGTGTCGTCCACATCGGTTAACACCCAATCTATCTTTTTCCAATTTTGGTTCAATTCATTCGATACCGAATTCATTTCTACACCTCTAAATAATCAATCACTAAACAGTGTTAAAGCAAATTCGGTAAAAACATCACTAAGCTTTCAGAGAAAGTCAGCAACATCAGAACCGTGAGTAGTGCTAGCAACAACGGAGCCACTTCTCTTACGAAGTCGACCATACGAACTTTTAAAATCGAGCAAACCGTAAACATCATCGATCCAAACGGCGGAGTCACACCACCAATCATGATATTCACAATCACGATAATGCCGAAGTGAACTGGGTTAACGCCTAGGTTAAGCACAGCAGGCAGCAGCAATGGCGTGAGTATGATCATTGCAGCGCCGCCTTCGATGAACATGCCGACCACTAACAGCAGTACGTTAATCAACAACAGCAAAACTAACTTGTTGTCGGTAAGCTCAATCAAAGCAGAAGCAACATTGTGAGGGATCTGCTCTAGCGTCATGTAGTACCCAAACACCATGGCACCAATAATGATGAACATAACGCTACTTGTTCCCTGCACGGTTTCACGCATGATGAGCGGGATATGACGTAAACCCAGTTGACGATAAACGAAGATGCCAATAATCGCACAAAGCAATACGGCGATAGCCCCCGCTTCTGTCGGAGTAAACAAACCAAAACGCATGCCCAGAATAATACCGAACGGGATCAGCAGTGCCGGAATCGCTTTTAGGAAGTAATGAAAACGCTCTTTGGCAGACGCAGGCTCCGAACGAGAAGGTTTGTAACGACGTTTACGCGCGATAAACGCAATAGTGACCATCAGCGACAACGCCATCAAAAATGCAGGGACGTAGCCCGCAATAAACATTTGATGAACCGACACGTTCGCTAACAACGCAAAAATGATTAAGTTAATACCCGGTGGAATCACTGGACTGATACTTGATGACGCAGCGGTCACAGCGGCCGTGAATGGCAAGTCATAACCACGCTTGGTCATCTCAGGAGCAAGAATCTTCGACTGCATCGCCGCATCCGCATTTGCAGAACCAGAGATACCGCCCATCAGTGTACTCAGTGCGACATTCACTTGAGCAAGACCACCAGTTTTATGGCCAATCATTGAGTCGGCAAAGGCAAGCAAGCTCTTACTGATCCCCGCATAGTTCATCACCGAACCCACCATGATAAAGAACGGAATAGCCAACAACGGAAAAGACTCAGCAGAGCTAATAAAGCGCTGCATCACCAAGCTCACCGGAATAGAGTCATTGATAAAAAGAAAGTAAACCATCGCTGATGCGATCAGAGAAAACGCGATGGGTATATTCAATAGAAATAGAACGAACAGAATAAGGATTGGAAGATAGCTTTCCATAAATCGTACCTACTTAGAAGAGCGCTTTAGAGAAGCGACATCGCTCGCGATAAATCGAACGGTGTGGATCACCATCAATGAGAAACAAAGCAACAGCACGCCATTGATAACAAAATATGACACGCCCATTACTGGCGTTACCTTGTTAGATAGCATGAGATACTGATAACTCAGAACAGCCATTAAGATGTTCAGAGCCAGTAGGAAAACGGAAACACATAGCCTAAATGGGATTTTTGCTTTTTCTGGCAACATGGCAACCACCACATCGACTCCCATGTGAAGCTTGTGTTTGTAACAGGAGCTAATTCCTAAGTAGACAGCCCAGATAAAGCAAATAACCGACAGCTCTTCACTCCACGGGACAACAAAGCCAAATCCATAACGCAAGACGACGTTAACGATCACAACCAAAACGGTGATCGAAATAGCGATAGAAGCGAGGATTTCTTCAATATTTTTCAATAAAAACAAAAGACTTCTCCAGTGAAATACCTAATACAACGTGGTATTTCAGGAATAAAACGGCCTAAGAATATTTAGGCCGTAATCATTAACTAATTAATTTATGCAGAACTACTGTGCAGCTCGGATCGTTTCTAGCTCTTTCATGATCGTCGCGTGTATGCCTTCGCTCCATGTTGGGAATTGGTTGTATACATCCGCAGTCAGTTGGTTGAATTCATCAGAATTCACTTCGTTGAAGGTAACGCCTAGCTCTTCAAGTTTCTGAGTGTATTCAACATCAAGCTTAACCAGTTCTGCAGTGTTAGATTCAGCGCCCGCTTCTAACTCTTCGTTAATGATCTGCTGTTGTTCTGGTGTAAATTTATCCCAAAGCGTTGGTGAAATGTAGATACCCACAGTGCCTAGGAAGTGCTTAGTCAAAGACATATTCTTTGCTACTTCATAGATCTTGGTTGAGTACATCGTCAAGATAGAACCTTCAAGACCGTCAACAACACCTTGTTGAACGCCTGCATAGGTTTCAGGGAATGGAAGAGAAGCTGGAGCTGCGCCCATTGCTGAAAGCGTGCTAATGAACAGCTGACTTTGTGGAACACGAATACGCATGCCTTTCATGTCTTCAGAGTTCACGATCTCTTTATTAGTGATCATGTGACGGAAGCCAAACATGTAGTCTGCATTCAGTACTTTGATGCCTTTCTCTTCGGCTTTAGCCTTAAGGCCAGCGACGAAATCAGTGTCCATCATCGCTAAATATTCATCGTAGGTGTTGTACAGCATTGGACCTGCCAGTGCAGCAAAGTCAGGCACGTAATCACCTAAGTAAGTCAAATCTTCTACAGCGATCCAGTTTGCGCCGTTAACCACTTGTTCCAAGTTATCTTTGTAAACAGGTAATTGACCGCCAGGGAAAACTTTAATGTTTACCGAGCCGTCGGTTCTTTCTCTAATTTTGTCGGTCGCTTTGATAAGTTCTTGTGTTAACAACTCATTTTGAGTGAATACAAGGCTCATGTTGATATTGATCGGCTCGTCTTTAGCTTCAGAACCAGCCTTGTCAGCTTCACCACAACCAACAAGCAGCGTCGCCGCCATAATTACTGTACCTAATAGCTTTTTCATTTCTAATCACCTTTTCTTGGCTATCGTTTTCTAAATATAGAGGGTGTTATTAAGTTTTCGTAGAGTATGTAAGTGAATTATTACATTCATATGAACATTGATCTTAGTAATTTGAACATTGTGAGTATAAGGTCTCACTATTGTATAAACTCTATACAACACCTTTAAGCTTGCTCTCATTTAAAGTAAGCAGATATGGCGGGTAGATAATAAATCTGTAATAAAGTAGAGATACTGTTTCCTGAATTTTCAAATGAACATCGAGATTGAATTATGATCACAGGCCACCGCGGTGCCGCTTCTTTAGCACCAGAAAATACGTTAGTGAGTATTGAACAAGCCGCGAAAGCTGGTGCTAAATGGATTGAAATTGATACCCAGTTAAGCGCTGATGGCACCCCAATGGTTTTTCATGATAAGACGGTAAATCGTTGTACCAACGGAACGGGCAATATTGCAGACTTAGATTTAACCGCACTCAAGGCGCTAGATGCTGGCAGTTGGTTTGGTAGCGAGTTCGCGGGGACAACTATTCCTACGTTGAGTGAAGCGCTCGACAAGTGCCTAGAGCTCGATGTGACTTTGAACCTTGAAATCAAAATTTACGACGATAAGACTATCCAACCTTTAGTTGAGAAAGTCGCGGCACTGATTGAACAAAAGCAGTTCCCTACTGAAAAGCTACTCATCTCAAGCTTCAAAAAAGAGGCACTAAGCCTTTGCCAACAGATGATGCCAGAGGTTAAACGTGGCTTTATCTGCGAAGTGTGGAATGATTACAGCTTGGAATCACTCAAATCACTCGACCTTTACAGCATTCATATTGACCACCGAATTCTTGACGAGAAAACGGCCAAAGCAATCAAAGCTTCTGGCGCAGTTCTTAAAATATGGACACTGAACGATCCTCAATTGGCGGCCAAATATTTCAACCTTGGTGTCGATAACATCATCACCGACGTACCAAACCAATTTTAGTGAACTTCTATGGAACTGAACCATCGTCAGAAAGAAATACTCGCAACGCTTAAGGCTAACCAAGATATACAGATCGACCACTTAGCCGAGTTGTTTTCTGTCACCACTCAAACCATTCGTCGTGACGTAAATCACTTGTGTGAGCAAGGGCTAGCGCGAAGAGTTCATGGAGGCGTGAGCTTACCCACAACGCTCACCAACACGAGCTACAGATTCCGTGCTGGTGTTGAGTCAGAGATAAAGGACAGTATTGCGATGGCGGTTGCCGACGCGATACCTGAAGGTTCAACCGTCATGATGGGCATTGGTACCACCGTCACTCGTATCGCTCAGTATTTGTTGGCAAAGCCCGCGTTACGAGTGATCACCAATAACCTTCAGGTGGCTCGCATTCTTGAAGCAAATGAGCAAATTGAAGTGTATTTGGCTGGCGGCTTGTTCAGACGAGAACACCAAGACATGGTGGGCAGTAGCGTGGTCCACTTCTTTTCCGATTTTGAAGCTGACATTGGCATCTGTGGGTGTGGCTCAGTAACAGACAGTCATTTCGCCATGGAGCATGAGCAAGTTGAAGCAGACCTATCCAAGTCGATTATTAAAAACAGCCGCGAAAGCTGGCTTGTCGCGGATGCCAGTAAATGGGGACGCTTTGCCGCTCTAAAGGTAGCGTCACTGAATGACTTTGACCGCATATACACCAATAGAAGCCAATTACCTTCGGAGCTAAACATACACTTAGTAGAAGAGAATGCTCATACTTGAATACAACAAAGCCTAGCATCACAGCTAGGCTTTTTGTGCTTAAGACAATTGCTCTTAATTAGCGCTACAGACCAACAAAGAAACTGATCACTAGCGCGTTGATCAAATCAACAAAGAAACCACACACTAATGGCACCACAATGAACGCTTGTGGGCTTGCGCCATAGCGGTGAGTTACTGCGGTCATGTTCACAATTGCTGTTGCTGTCGAGCCTAGAGTGATACCACCGAAGCCTGAACATATCACCACAGAGTCGTAGTTTCTTCCCATCAAGTAATAAACGACAAACACAGTAAACAGCAGCGAAAGTAAGATCTGGATACTCATGACAACAGAGATATAGCCAAACAGTCCATCGAGATCCCAGATACGTAACCCCATCAATGCCATGGTTAAGAACATGCCTAAGCAGATGTCAGAGATCATCGCCAAGCCTTTGCGGCCTTGGGCGATTTTCTCTTGTGTACGACGTTTCTTAAACAGTGCGCGACCAACGTTTCCGATTAGGATACCTGCGATCAAACAGCTAACGAATAACGGCAGTTTCAAACCCATTGAGTCGATAACTTCACTCAAACTGTAACCCAGCATCAGTGTTAAGTTAAGAATCAACCATGCCCACAGAACGCCGTAGTGGCTTAGCTCTGTTTTTGTTTCACTCTCTTGGAATGCACCAACCGTAACCTCTTCTTCATTAGAAGGGCTTACTTTGTGTTTATTGAGCAGGTAGTTGGCAATCGGGCCACCAATCACACACGCTGCAATTAAACCAACCGTGTTTGAAGCGACACCAAGTTCGAGCGCGTTAGCAATACCAAACTCTTCCACAAACAT
The DNA here is from genome assembly GCF_041472995.1 of Vibrio sp. 10N.261.46.A3. Classification (NCBI taxonomy): domain Bacteria; kingdom Pseudomonadati; phylum Pseudomonadota; class Gammaproteobacteria; order Vibrionales; family Vibrionaceae; genus Vibrio; species Vibrio sp. 10N.261.46.A3. The sequence continues at coordinate 86,063 of NZ_JBFRRH010000058.1, forward strand.
TGGTGCCCACGCTAACGTTGTGCCTACGCCGCCTATCAAGCTAACAGACCCAGATAGCAAGCCTGCTTTCGCATCCATTCCAAAGCCAGAAGCGACTGCCATTCCGACTACGTTTTGCAACACGATAAAAATGGCAGCAAGACACAGTAGGATGAACAACGGTCGCCCGCCTTTAATCAGTGTTTTAATATCCGCTTGTAGCCCTATGCCAGCAAAAAAGTAGAGAAGCAAAAAGTCTCTGACATCTAGGCTAAAAGTGATTTGGATTTCAAAAATATAGTAAAGCGCCGCTACGGTCGCTGCGCAGACAAAGCCACCAATCACAGGCTCTGGCAGTGAATACTTTCTTAATACTTCAGATCGCTCAATCAAACCTTTGCCGATAAACAGTAACGAAATCGCGATCGTAAAAGAGAGCATTGGAGAAACTAGGGTTTCTGTCATGGGGCTATGGGTTCCTAATAGTTAGATTATTCATAATATTGCGTACTATTAATAATCTAGATTCAGGCCAAAAAATCAAGCGATTATCGATGATAAAAACATCTAATATGGTTAATTCTGCGACGGTATTAATAGAGGTAATAACTATAAAGAAATCATTAAAGGAACGGATACTAGGGAGAGATACAGATGAGGTGGAATATAGGGGCTCTAAAACGAGAAAACCCCAGCATTTCTGCTAGGGTTTTGAATAGTGGTGGAAGGATGGGGATTTGAACCCCAGATACGCTATAAACGTATACTCGCTTTCCAGGCGAGCGCCTTAAGCCACTCAGCCATCCTTCCACAAATTGTGTGTTGAGCATGTCACTCAACGAGGCGCTACTTTATTGATTCTGCTTGCTTTGGTCAAGGGGCATTATCAAAAAAAGTGCCTTTTTCGGTTTGTTCGATTACAAATTAACTCATTAGATCAAAAACAAACCAAATTTCATTCTTTCGCTGCACTTACGCTTGTTGCTTTTCTTAAGCTTGTTGATAGTAGCCAGGAACTCGAAACCATTTACGACACATATCGAGGAAGTAGCCGTAAAGTACGCCCATACCGCACGAGATAACGGCATTACTGGTTACAGCCGTAACAATTTGGTCGCCTGAAGCACCCACTGCCAACAAAATACCCGCATACACAGGAGACTGGAATAACACGAATGCCATCAAGTCAGACAAGTTTTTCATCAATGAGCTTTGTGAAAGTTTTGCACCATTGCGCAAGAACCAATCACGAAAAACGCCATAAGGCCAAGCGATAGCAATGTTTACAGGAATAGATAACGTTCGAGAAGCAAGAGATTGCTCAAACGTCATACCAGAAATAAACACTTCTACGATCATGCCAGAAATAAAACAGAAAACGACCATAGCAAATGTATCCGCAGCTGCGTTTCGAATACAAAATGGACCACGAGACTTCATTGACGATAAACCTAAAATATATCACTGCTTAATTAGTGATTTAGTAACATATAAGCAAGGCACATTTGCACCTCACCATATAATGTCGCTATTAAATCACAAGATTAGTAGTCATACATTCCAAATTAAAAATCAAGTTGTAAATTAACAACCAAAAACCACTTTAAAAGCAGTCACTTTCACCAAAAAATCCAACCGAGGTCAAATATTGGACAATTCGTCATTTACTTACCGTAATTAAACAACATTTAAGCCATCGGTAGATTTACAGTAATGATATTAATGACATCTTGTGTTGGTGGTGCTCCTAAAGCAACCTGCTCTAACGCTTTATCGACTTGTTCAGTAAGTTCCGCGTTGTTCATAGGTTCAACGTGGACACGTAGGCTCTCTAGTGCAAATTGAATCAGTTCTAGGTTGTTGTCTTCTAGCGCCACATATAGCGTCACTAACAGCTCTTCAGTGTTATCTTTGTTTCCAAGATCAGGTTTAGGCAGTGACTCGCTTTTACTTTTCGAATCATGTTGTTTCACGTCTTGGCTTTCGAGCTCATCCGCTTTTACTTCATGGTATTGATAAAGCTTATTTGAGTAGCGGAACAAGGCATCATCCAATTCACGCTCATCAATCGGCTTAGCGATAATATAATCCACACCCGCCCCCAACATACGCTCACGAGTCTCTTTAAAGACATCAGCCGTACAACCAAACACCAATACCGATGACACATCGCCTATCAAAGCACGAATCGCAGTGGTTGATTCAACGCCGTCCATCACAGGCATATGGTTATCCATGAGTACCAAATCAAAGCGCTCAGCAACCACGGCTTGTATCGCAAGTTCACCGTTTTCGACGCTCTTGCAGGTAAAGCCTTTACTGCTCATGAAGGTTTCAATGATCACCGTGTTAGTTCGGTTGTCCTCGACGATAAGTACTTTTAAGCCTGAGTAGTCCAACTTCTTATGTGGCAAGCTCTCTATCTCGCCTGGCTGGCATGGCTGAATCTTCAGGCGAACATCAAAGCTCGTGCCTATCCCTTCTTCGCTGGTGACGGTAATACTGCCATCCATCAACTGGGCAATTTTCTTCACAATCGCGAGGCCAAGACCAGTACCGCCAAAGCGTCTTGTGGTCGAAGACTCCGCTTGTTCAAACGGTTTAAAAATACGCTTCTGAGCTTCTTTAGAGATACCAATTCCTGTATCACGAACTCTAATACTCAGATAGGTGTCACTCCCCTCTACCACTTCTTTCAGGTACACCTCAACAAAGCCTCTGGAAGTGAACTTCACCGCGTTGTTCAATAGATTAAACAAGATTTGGCGAAGGCGAGCTTTATCTGAGAAGTACCAACGACCCGAAGGCACCTCAGAGTACACTTTGAATTGAAGTCCTTTCTCGGAAGACAATGTGTAGTAAACACTGTTAATACTGCCGATGATCGAATCAAGCGGGAAACGCGTTTCATCAAGATCCAACCTGCCCTGCTCGATCTTCGAGAAGTCTAAGATCTCGTTGAGTAGAGTCATCATATGATCGCCGGACTCATACAAGCTCTTAAGATGTTTCTCTTGTTCAGAATTTAGAGGCGTTTTTAATAGGATTTGAGCGGTACCCAATACTCCATTCATCGGAGTGCGAATTTCATGTGACAAGGTCGCAAGGAAAGCGGTTTTTGCATTGGTGGATGCCTGAGCTTTAACCTTTTCCGCTTCGAGATAAATGGTCTTTTCGTTGAAGGTTTTAATCAAATGGCCGATTTCGTCATCACTAGAGTAATCCACATCAATGATTTCGCCCGCTTTCGAGCTATCAACCTGTGCTGCAATCCTTGTGATTGGACTAATCAAATAACGGTTCAATAAGTAATACCCCGCCATGACACAAAGTAGCAAGAGCGGAACAATACCGCCTTCAATGCTCATCACCTGACGAAACACTTCGTCTGCTACTCGTGATTTGGAGTTAACCACATCCACTTGCCAGCCAAAATCACCAAATTGATTGCTACTGATGTAAATGCCTTCAACGAGATTAAAGTTATGCGAAACCAACACTTGGTTGAGCTTGTCTCTGAGCGTAATGCCAAGGTTGTATTCTTCGGCGTGGTTCTTGATAAAACCAAGCAGCTCTTCGAGCGAGAGATCCACCGTGGCAACACCGGCAAAAGAACCGTCGTAATAATAAGGGGAAGACGCCGTAATCATTCGAACGTGTGTGTATGGGTCGATATACACATCGCTCCAAGAGATCGTTCCTTGTTTTTTGTTGACGACAGAGGTGTACCAATACTCTTCTTGATAAGGGGCGTTTTTGGGGTTGTTGTAAGAATATATCTGATCGATTCTTCCATCGTCGGCTTTATTAAAAAAGTAACTGTTGAGAAGCTTTTTAGAATCGAGCGCATAAGGTTCAGGCCAAATACCGGCACTGACAATCGTATCGTCGCTCGCCGCCAGCATGGACTTAAAGAGGGCAATAACATCATCACCGTTACGATGTGCTTGAGCAAACCCAACGAGACTGTCTACAAAGCCTTGAGAACTACTGAGTGGCTCTGTAATCAATGCGGATAACAGTTGCGTACGCAAGTCGAGGTTTTGTTGTAATTTGGCGCGCACAGGGGATTCTACGACGTAATACGTCACACTACCGACAATGGCAATAAACATCGCAAGGTATAATCCAAGCGCTACCATACTTTTTTTCTTTAAAGACGACCGTATCTGCATAATTCTTTTATTGTTTTCTTTTCTGTTAAACCTAGTGTTTATCATCCATGACATCAAGCCTTTTTAGATTGAAGCTTGATTGGCACAAGTTCATTGGTACTATAAGCGCAAATATGTTCCCTTTTACGGTACCTCACTTTGACTTTACAAGATATTCTTGCGCTTCCAGAGTTGGAAGGAAAGCTAATCACAGAACACAAAACAATGGGCTTTGTCACTGCAATGGCAGCGGCACCGAATGTGTTAACCCCGCATGAGTGGCTACCGTTCTTATGGGGTGGCGAGGAAGTCGCACCTTTTACGGATGGTGAACAGCTAGAAAGCTACATTGAAGTTATCATCGAGCTTTGGAATAAAACTCGCCCTGAACTAATTGAAGGGACTTGGGTTTGGCCTGAAGCTTGTCAATTAGACGACGAAGAAGTGGTGAACACTGCCGCGCGTGATTTTTGTGAAGGCTTGCTTCAAGGCTGGCAGATTGCTCGCGACGATTGGGAAACACTGATGCCTGAAGAGAGCGAAGATAACGCACTCGTTGGCGGTGTACTGCTTTCACTAAGCATGCTTTACGATCCAGAAACTTCAATTGCTACGCTTGCAGAGCAAGGCATCGAAGGTCTAGAACAATTTGAAGAGATCTTTAATGCGGTTCCTGTGATGCTTTGCGGTCTAACGCAGCGTGGCATTGCACTGGCTGAAGCTCAATAAAAGTTAGCTTTATACATGCCAAAAGGCCTCACAATGAGGCCTTTTTTAGTTTCTAGACAAATGAAAATAGTCGCTTTAGAAGCCTTTCCAATCGAAGTCATCAATTCGCTCGTCTGCGATATAAAACAGCTTAGTGCCACTGCTGACCACTTGGTCTAACTCTGGGTTGAGCTCAATACCATTTCCCGTATCAATGGCGATCAGCGTTGCTTGATACTTCTCTTTAAACACAGAGAAAATAGGCGCGACGGTGACAGGCTCAGCGTCTTCAGGGAAGTACGTTGAATACTGTGTCATGCCTCTTGTTGAGCTCAATAACTCTTGATGAAGCGCACTTGATCCTGGGTCTACTGCAGCTTTTGCTAGCATCTCTGCACCCACCGCTGGAATACATTCTGAGTTAGGGCAATGCTTGTGCAGCAAATCGCTCAGCGCTTCATCTTTAAAGTAAACAAGAAGGTGTGCCTTAGGATTTCGGTTGGCACAGTAAAGCGCCGCAGATAACGTTATGTCGTCTTCTGGGTTATCAATCAAGATGCAACTTGCAGACTCAATGCCCGTTTTCTCCATCTCTTTGCCATCGGTGTAGCTATTTACTTTAACGAAATTGATTTCACCGGGTAACGGGTTTTCGATATCTGAACGCGTACATAATACGATTGGTCGCTTACCCGTTTCTTCGTGTTGCAGCATGCGGATGAGGTGAATGGTTCTTTGCTCATTCCATCCCAACATCAAAATGTGGTTGTCCACTCTAACTCTCCTTTTTCCTAGCAAGCCCGCTCGCCAATATTCAACGCCTTCTGTCGCCACTTTACCGAGTAACGCAGCGAAAAGGCTCAACCCGCCTGGAATCACAAATAGAATAACGATCCACTGCCCCGCTACCGTGGTCGGTGATAAATCACCATAACCAACTGTAGAAGCCGTCACAACCAAGTAGTAAGCGAATAAAGTAACCGAACTGGTTAAATCTGTTTCACCCGCCAAATACAGCATCGACCACGATAAAGCGATGTAGCCAAGAAAAGTGAACAGTAAGTTTTTGCCGTTCAAAACAAAGATGTTTGCTTTGATCCAGCGTTTGAGTTGTAACCAGATTATCATTCGAGCCTCTAATCTTTTCCTCTTACTTACATGCTAGAAAAAATACCTGATATCAACAAGATGTATCATCAGAAAAAGATACATGACCACAAGATTGATATTGGCGGCCTATACGCAGGTACAAAAAAACCAGCACGATTGGCTGGTTTTTTGGGTTAGATAAAAGAACGGCTTACGCGTTACCTTTTACCTGCACATTTAACTGCTCTGCAAAATCTAGCATGCGGTTCAATGGAATAAGAGACTTCACACGTAGTTCGTCAGAAACGAAGATTTCGTGTTGCTCACCACCATTCTCAAGCGCGTTTTCAATCGCTTCAAGGCCGTTCATTGCCATCCAAGGACAGTGTGCGCAGCTACGACACGTTGCACCAGCACCCGCTGTCGGCGCTTCAATTAGCTCTTTTTCAGGAACCAATTGCTGCATCTTGAAGAAGATGCCTTTGTCTGTCGCAACAATCATCTGTGGATGAGGCAGCTCTTTTGCTTTCTTGATCAGTTGGCTTGTTGAGCCTACAGCATCAGCCAGTTCAACCACGCTTGCTGGTGATTCTGGGTGAACCAAGATAGCCGCTTCTGGGTATACCGATTTCATTTTCTTCAAAGCATCAGCTGAGAACTCATCATGAACGATACACTCACCTTGCCAAAGCAACATGTCAGCGCCAGTTTGATTTGCGATGTAAGAACCTAGGTGACGGTCAGGACCCCAAATAATAGGTTTGCCTTCAGCGTCTAGGCTTTCAACGATTTCTAAAGCGATGCTCGACGTCACTACCCAATCTGCACGAGCTTTAACAGCTGCAGAGGTGTTCGCGTATACAACCACAGTGTGGTCAGGGTGAGCATCACAAAATTCTGTAAATTTGTCAGCTGGGCAGCCAAGATCAAGCGAACATTCAGCTTCAAGTGTTGGCATTAGAATGCGTTTTTCAGGAGTAAGAATCTTTGCAGACTCACCCATGAAACGAACACCAGCGATGATCAAAGTGCTTGCTGAGTGACGGTTACCGAATTTAGCCATTTCTAATGAATCGCCAACGAAACCACCAGTTTCTTCTGCCAGAGCCTGAATTTCAGGATCGGTGTAGTAGTGTGCAATTAGAACTGCATCTTTTTCTTGAAGTAGTTTTTTGATGTTTGCGATGTGGGCCTGTTTCTGAGCGTCGCTCAATGGAACTGGCTTAGGCGGAAACGGGTAAACTGTATCGATTTTATCTAGTATATGACTCATTGCTCTTGCTCTACGCAACTTCTTCCGAGAATTAGAGTATTCTACACAGGACAGCGATTGGGATCAAAAAGGATTGGTTGCAAGCGGTGGCTAGCTAATGCTTAAAACGCATAAACAAGGCGATGCGTTGGCATCACTAGCAAGAGAAGTAAACACTAAACGGAAGTGAACAGGTATAAAAAAGAGGCGCCTAAGCACCCCTATTTTGGTTATAAGTGGGTTTTAGCCACTTTAGCCGAAGCACTGTTTGGGTACTCGGTTACGACTTGTTGGTAATATTTCTTAGCTTGCGTCGCGTTGTTGTTGCGCGCAGCTATGTCACCAAGCTTAACCAGTGCATCTGCTCGCTTGTTTGAGTCTTTATAAGACACAACAGCAGCGAAGCTCTTCACCGCTTCTTTATCTTGCTTCTTAGCGAAATAAAGCTGACCTAACCAGTAATGTGAGTTAGGTGTGAAGGTAGAATCTGGGAAGTCTTTTTGAAACTTCTGGAATGCAGCGATAGCACCCGTGTAGTCTCGTTGCTTTAGAATCATATCTACAGCATTTTGATAAGCAGTTTGCTCATCCACATCAGTACTGAACGTACCAGAAGCGTCTTTAAAGCCTTCGCTCGCCGCCACTGCTACCGTTGCTGTTCCTGCTGCTTTCACCTCGCCTCTTACGCGGTCCAGTTCAATGAACAGTTCACGCTGACGCTCTAGCATTTGCTTCATATCGTAGCTGTTTCGTTCCAGCTCACCACGAAGTTCACTGATCTCCAGTGCCATGTCGTCGATTTGCTGTTGCATTTGAAGCTGAACGAGATTGCGATTTTGAAGCAGGCGCTCTAAACGCTCAATATCTGATTCGTTAGATGCTGATCGAGAGGAAGATGATGAATTGGTTGCGGTGCTATTGAGATCGGATACTGGAGCTGGTGCAGCGAACGCGGTGTTCGCTGCACTTGCCAGTAACGAAAGCAAAATGACTCGCTTTGTGTTACTGAACATGAGGCAATTCCTCAATTATATAGTCTACTAAAATTAGTAAACTAGTACTGCGCGACGGTTTTTAGCGTACACATCTTCAGATTGACCTAGAAGAAGTGGCTTCTCTTCACCGTAGCTTACGATAGAGATTTGGTCAGCTTGAACACCTAGAGCTTGTAGGTATTTCGCTACAGCTTGTGCACGACGCTCGCCAAGTGCGATGTTGTACTCAGGAGTACCGCGCTCATCAGCGTGACCTTCGATAGTAACGTTCATGTCAACGTTCTTAACTAGGTATGCTGCGTGAGCTGCTAGCATTTCTTCGTAATCGCCAGCGATAGTAGAGTTATCGAATGCGAAGTAGATTGTTTGAGTTTCACGTAGCGCTTGCTCTTTAAGCTCTTGCTCAGACAGTTGACCGTTAGCGTCAATTGGCGTTACAACAGTTGTGTCTACGTTGCCTTCTGAACCTGAAGTTGTTTGGTTGCTTTCTGTACCAGATGTTGCAGATGTTGCTTCATCAGTTGAGCTACATGCCGTTACTGCCATCACTGGTAGTGCAATCATCAAGCCTTTAAGAACTTTGTTAAGTTGCATCTTTTTTTCCTTACGTTATCAAACTTAGTTTCTACAGCGACTAAGAGTGCTATAGATAGTTAAATGCCACAATAGTTAACACTATCAATAGCTAAAAGAATGTATCAAATTCACTAGAGAAACGGTGACCACGCCGGCGCTCTTACGCGTCCGTTGGTTGCCGGTAATCTAGCTTTAAAACGGCCATCGATAGAAACCATCGATAGTACATTTGTTTTGTTGTAAATAGAGCTATAGATAACCATACCTCCATTCGGTGCAATACTTGGAGATTCATCTAACAATGTTTTTGTTAATACCTGAACCGCACCAGTTTCCAAATCCTGTTTCGCCAAGTTAAAACCTGAGTTACTGCGATTCACCATGATCATGAATCGACCATCAGGAGTGATCTGGCCACCTAAGTTTTGGCTACCTTGCCAAGTAATACGAGAAGTCGAATTATTTGACAAATTTACATTATAAATCTGTGGTTTACCACCACGATCCGATGTGAAAATAAGAGACTTGCCATCTGGGTGCCAGAATGGTTCAGTATTATTCGAACGGCCGCGGGTAATTTGAGTCAGCTTACGGCTAGCAAGGTCAAGTGTGTACACCTGAAGGCTGCCCGTTTTCGACAATACCAATGCCAATGTTTTACCATCTGGCGAGAATCTTGGCGCACCATTGTGACGAGGGTATGACGTCACTTTCTCACGCTCACCGGTGTAAATATTCATGATGAATATTTCAGCTTGGCCATTCTGGAAGCTCACATAAGCTAGCTTTTTACCGTCTGGTGACCATGCAGGTGACATAAGAGGCTGCTTAGAACGAAGGACTAAACGCTCGTTAAAGCCATCGTAGTCAGCAACACGAAGTTGATATGGGTACTTGTCTTTGTCGTTTACAACTACGTAAGAAATACGAGTTAAGAACGCGCCTTTCTCACCGGTTAGCTCTTCATAAACTAAGTCAGAGATACGGTGTGCATACTCTCTCAAGCGTTTACCAGGTACTGTCGCTTTCTTGTTGAACAACACGTGATCTTTAGAAAGTACCAATTGGCCTTCATCGCTTAGTGCGCGGCTTTGTCCTTTAGTCAGTTGACCACGAACAATGTCGATAAGTTGGTAGTTCACCACATACTGCCCTTCGGCATTTTTAGTGATGCTACCGGTTAGCAGTGAATCAACGCCTAGGTTAGTCCAAGCATCAAAATTCACCTCACCTTCGCTGTAAGGCGTTTGAGGCATCTTGCTTGTTGCAACTGGGCTGAATTTACCACTGCGTTGTAAGTCAGAAGCGATAACCGCTGATACATCGTGTGGCAATGGCTCTGCGCCTTCCCAACGGAAAGGTACAATAGCGATAGGTCTTGCAGAGTTAATACCGTCTGTAATAACCAGCTCCAGCGCTGCATGTGCAAACTGGCTGCTTGTCGCTATTACAAAAACAAAACTCAGTAATAGTTTTTTTAACACAAGTTCGTCCTTTTACTCTGGTGATACAGTTAAGTTAATGTCTTTCAGTGAGTTCACAATGTCTGGGTCTTTAGGCAACGGATAAGATTGCACTTGTGCCACCGCACGCTTGGTTGCTGCACACAAACGGCTATCGCCATCTAAGATACTTAAACTACCCAATATAGCGTTAGAGCCAGTTGGAATCAGCTTAAGGTTCACTCGACATGAGCGTCCTCGATAACTGTCTTCTAACAACAGGTTCTGTTGAATCAGTTGGGTATAGATAGCACCGTAACGTTGCGCTTCATCACTAATAAATTGTTGTCTTGCTGAAGAGTTTTGAGTCGCTTCCGTTTCAAGCCCAGCAAAGATATCGTTCAATGCTGCTTCTTGTTGTTTACGCTCTTTTTCTGCTTTTGCTGCAGCTTCCTTCGCCTTACGGGCTTTCTCTGCTGCGGCTGCCGCTTCTTTCTCTTTCGCTATGCGCTGCTTTTCAGCGCGTTCAGCGGCTTCTTTCTCTTTACGAGCTTTTTCAGCTGCCTCTTGTGCGGCTTTTTCTTTTGCCACGCGTTCTTGTTCAGCTTTCGCGATAGCAGCTTCTTTGGCTTTACGCTCGTTTTCAGCTTTCACCAACGCCGCTTCTTTTAACTTGCGGTCAGCTTCTGCTTTAGCGGCTTTCTTTTGCTCTTGCTGTAAACGCGCTTCTTCAGCTTTGCGTTTCTTCTCGTTCTCGACACGTCGCTTTTCAGCCTCTCGAGCGGCTTTTGCATCCTTCGCTTGTTGCTCTTTTAGCTTACGGATATTTTCTTCTTCCACTTTACGATTCTTTTCAAGTCGCTCGCTTTCACGTCTGAGTTTGTCTAGACGTTCTTGCTCTTTCTTGCTCGCAGCTTCTCGTTGTTGACGAATCTGTTGAGCTTGCTGGCGAACCAACTGAGGATCAATCACCACAGCTTGAACCATCTGACCTGTCGGCTTAGGTTCTGACATCGTGAAATCCGCTCCCCAAATGAGCGCAACGAATAAAATGACGTGCAGCCCAAGTGAAATAAGAAGCGGTTTTCTGAAACTATTGGATTTTTTATTAGTCGCTTTCATGAATGCTACGGAGCTATTCCCTTATATCCGTTAAAAGGCCAACCTTTGGCACACCTGCACGGCTTAATTCATCAAGTAATAAAACCACTTCAGCGTAAGGCGTTGCGGCATCACCGCCAACCGCCACTGGAGAATTCGGCTTCAAAGACAACTCAGCTTTCACTCGGACGATAATATCTTCCATAGATAAGCCACGTTGTACTTCTGCGTCATTCACGCTCAAACCAAGCTCACCGTCTTTGTTCACTTCAACTATAATAAAGCTCGCGTTGTCGTCACCCAATAGGTCTTGTGCAGACTTAGCCGTTGAAGCCTGAGGCAATTCAACGTCGACACCTTGAGTCACAAACGGTGAAGTCACCATAAAAATGATCAGCAAAACAAGCATAACGTCGATGTAAGGTACAACGTTAATCTCTGCTGTCATTTTACGTTTTTTAGGTTGGTATCCAGCCATCTATTATTCCCTGCCAGCCATCGCTTGACGGTGAAGAATGCTGTGGAACTCTTCAGAGAAAGTCGCGTAGTTGTGCTCTAACTTGCCTACTCGGCTGCTGAAGCGGTTGTACGCCATTACCGCTGGAATCGCAGCGAATAGACCCATTGCTGTTGCGATCAGTGCTTCTGCAATACCAGGAGCAACCATTGCGAGCGTCGCTTGCTTCACTTCACCTAATGCGATGAATGAGTGCATGATGCCCCAAACCGTACCAAATAGGCCGATGTATGGGCTGATAGAGCCAACAGTCGCCAAGAAAGGTAAGTTAGTTTCTAGTTCATCAACTTCACGAGCAACGGCAACGCGCATCGCACGGCCAGTGCCTTCCATAATGAAGTCAGGTGATGTTGCATTCGATTTACGAAGGCGAGCGAACTCAGTAAAGCCTGCGTAGAAAATTTCTTCAGTACCAGAAAGCTCGTCTTTGCGTTTGTTGCTCTCTTGGTACAGTTTTGCAAGATCAACGCCTGACCAAAATTTGTCTTCAAACACTTCTGTTTGTTTAGAAGCTTGAGATAACACTTTACTTCTTTTTATGATCATCGCCCAAGAAACAACAGACATGCCCATAAGAGTCAGCATGACCATCTTAACTAGTAAACTAGCTTCTAAAATTAGGCCTAAGATTGAGATTTCAGCAGTCACTATTCGTTAGCTCCGTGAGAATAAATGTTGGCATTGCTTTGGGTTTCATTTTTTGATTATCGATACATGCTACCTTAACCATTGCTTTACACAATGCCTTGCCATCAGGATTTACGATCTCTTGACAGAAGACCAAGGTAGCTCGCTTCAACTCGTAAATATTTGTAATGACTTGTAAAGAATCATCAAGACGCGCGCCTTGAATAAAATCAATGTCCATATGTCGGACTACAAAACCGATGTTTTGTTCTAACAATACTTGCTGAGAAACGCCAATTGAGCGCAGCATCTCAGTTCGAGCGCGTTCGAAAAACTTAAGATAGTTTGAATGGTATACAACGCCACCCGCATCGGTGTCTTCGTAATACACTGTCACTGGCCACGAAAATGGCTTAGATAATCCCTGCAATTTGATACCACAATCCAAAACGATAAAGATCTCACTATAACCTAACTCCTTATCATTAATAGTATATCGCTGTGAATTTTTTGATTTGAGAGACGAAAAAAAAGGCCATCTGTATAAGATGACCTCTTTTTGGCTAAAAACCCAACAAGTATAAAGGCTCACGTTGTTATGAACCTAAATCCTTTGCCTTTTATAGAAGGCGCAGCGTCGTTAGGTAGAGCAAAATTGTGAGTGAAACATATGGGCTAAACAGTAGCTGCCACATCCAAGCTCTTGGCTTAAATCCGATACCGTAAACCATGCTTGAGCACACTGCCCAAATGAACATTGGCCCGATGATCGCGTTAAAGCCACCGATGCTTGTCGCATACGCTTCAGGATCCCACATCACTAAACCCACATGCATGAAACCCAATACTAGGGATAAGGCTCTAAGCAGAGTCTTATCCATTGGTTGATGCAGCTTAGCGATTTGCTCTGCGAGATTACTCACTGTCTTTGTCCATCATTTCTGAATGCTCTAGCCATAGAGCATTGATGATGCCGAATGCACATGCTAGAAGTACACCCAAAATCCATGCGAAATACCACATAAAATTTCTCCTAAGTTATTTAACTTCTAGCTTAGTAAGCTGAAACGTCGTTATCTTCGATGTGTTTCTTATCTAGACGACCGAACATTTTGTAGTATGTCCAAGTTGTGTAGCCAAGAATCACAGGAACCATTACCGCCGCAACGACAGTCATAAGACCAAGCGTTAGCTCACTCGCTGTTGAATCCCACATAGTCAAGCTTTGGTTAGGGTTCAGGCTTGATGGCATTACGAATGGGAACATTGCAAAACCAGCCGTTAAAATAACACCAGCGTTCGATAGGCTTGAGAACAAGAATGCGAAACCACCACGCTCAAAGCGAGATGCAATCACAGCAAGCAGTGGCATCGCTACACCAAGGATCGGCGCAGCCCACATTGCTGGATATGTTTCGAAGTTTGTCATCCAAGCACCCACTTGAAGTGATACTTCTTTGTTTAATGGGTTTGAGTCAGCAAACGTATCGATAGTGCTCGTAATTACATAGCCTTCGATAGATTGAACCCAGAAACCACCAATAACGAATAGAGCAATAGCAATTAGGCCAGTGATCTGAGCAACGTTACGAGCACGAGCGTACAGCTCTTCTGTTGTCTTCATTTGAAGCCATGTTGCACCTTGCATCACGAACAACATCAGAGCCAACACACCACAAAGCAATGCAAATGGGTTAAGCAGAGCGAAGAACGTACCATGGTACTTAGACATCATAAATTCGTTCAGTTCAAATGGAACACCTTGTAGTAGGTTACCAAATGCCACACCGAAAATGATTGGTGGTACTGCGCCACTAAAGCAAAGTGCATAGTCCCAAGTTTTGCGCCATTTTGGATCTTCGATCTTAGAGCGGTAGTCAAGTGCAAGTGGACGTAACCAAAGCGCTGCTAACGTCGCGTACATTGCGAAGTAGAAGCCAGAAAACGACGTTGCGTAAACCAGTGGCCATGCAGCAAACAATGCACCACCCGCAGTGATAAGCCAAACTTGGTTACCATCCCAGTGAGGGGCAATCGTGTTTAGCATAATACGACGTTCAGTGTCGCTCTTACCGATAACAGGTGACAGAGCGGCAACACCCATATCAAAGCCATCAGTTACGGCGAAACCAACCAGTAGAACACCGATCAATACCCACCAAATAAGTCGTAAGCTTTCGTAATCAAACATAATATTCCCTCACTTATACTTCAACTGAACGGCTAACTTTGTCTTCAACAGAGTTATCGTTTTGTTCGAAGTGGTAACGGCCTGTCTTCAAGCTACTTGGACCTTTACGTGCGAATTTCAGCATTAGGTAAACTTCAGCAATCAAGAACACTGTGTAAAGTGCCAGGATAGCGAATAGAGAAGTCCAAAGCTGTTCAATAGTCAGTGCTGATGCAGCAACGTTAACCGGTAGGATTTCACCAACCGCCCATGGTTGACGACCGAACTCAGCAACGAACCAACCTGCTTCAATCGCAATCCAAGGAAGTGGGATTGAGAATAGCGCAGCTTTAAGTACCCATGGTTTCTGTTCGATTTTCTGACGACACGTTTGAACAAACGCAGCACCGAATACAAACAGCATGATGAAGCCACAAGCAACCATCAGACGGAATGACCAGAATAGAGGCCAAACTGTTGGGATAGAATCATCCGCAGCCATTTGGATTTGGTCTTCTGTTGCATCAACAACGTCGTCTGTGTAGCGCTTAAGAAGCAAGCCGTAACCTAGGTCACCTTTCACTTCGTCGAACGCAGCCATGTTTTCTTCAGACTTATCGCCTGCACGTAGCTTTTCAAGCAGCTCGTACGCGTACATACCAGTACGGATACGATCAACGTGGTCATCACGTAGGTCACGTAGGCCAGTTACTTCAGTATCAAGCGAACGCGTTGCGATGATACCCATTACGTAAGGAATTTTAATTGCGTAGTCAGTATTCATTGTCTCTTGGTTTGGAATACCAAAAACAGTAAATGCTGCTGGTGCTTCTTCAGTGTGCCATTCCGCTTCTACAGCAGCGAGCTTCACTTTTTGAACTTCACCAAGCTCGTAACCAGATTCATCACCTAGTACGATTACTGACAAGATCGCCGCCATACCGAAAGATGCTGCAATCGCGAAAGAGCGACGAGCAAAGGCAAGGTCACGACCTTTAAGAATGTAGTATGAGCTGATACCAAGGATGAACATTGCACCCGTTGTGTAACCAGACGCTACTGTGTGTACGAATTTAACCTGTGCTACTGGGTTTAGTACAACTTCAGCGAAGCTCACCATTTCCATACGCATAGTTTCAAAGTTAAACTCCGCACCCACTGGGTTTTGCATCCAGCCGTTAGCTACCAAGATCCAAAGCGCAGAGAAGTTAGAACCAAGTGCTACTAACCAAGTTACCGCTAAGTGTTGACGCTTCGACAATCTGTCCCAACCGAAGAAGAAAAGACCAACAAAAGTAGACTCTAGGAAGAATGCAACAAGCGCTTCGATAGCCAGCGGAGCACCAAAGATGTCGCCAACATAGTGAGAATAGTAAGACCAGTTAGTACCGAACTGGAACTCCATGGTTAAGCCTGTCGCTACACCAAGAGCAAAGTTAATACCAAACAATTTACCCCAGAACTTAGTCATGTCCTTGTAAATTTGCTTGCCAGTCATTACATAAACTGACTCCATAATGGCAAGTAGAAATGCCATACCTAGTGTCAGTGGAACAAATAGGAAGTGATACATCGCTGTAAATGCAAATTGCAATCGCGACAGATCAACAACATCAATCATGGTAACTCCTTTGTGTCGGCTGAATGACACTTGTGTGATTATTCACCGCAAAAATCCATGTTAAAACAATTTGTGCAATTGTTATTACAAATTGAAATTTGTAGCAAAAACGTACCGTTATAGTTAGATTATTGTTAAGCATGAGCTAATATAGCTGGCGCTAATATTACTGGTAAAATCAGTATGTTTCAAAAGGTTTATAGGAGAACCTTGCGTTGATTTGTATCAATTTTATTCGAGCAAATTAGAGTTATTTTTGAACAATCATGATTAAAATCACACCAATTTAGCCTCAGTTAATAACAGCGCATGATATCTGTGACAAAAGCTCAGCACCGCCTCAACATACGAATTACAACTACCTATAAAGTATTAACAAAAAATATGACAACTTATTTCATTTTTTGTTAGCCAAATCAAACCTGCAATCAAAGTTTTCATTTTTGATGACCGCTATTCAGTCTTTTTATCGACTCGCTCAAAGAGTTGTTATTCAGTAAAAAGCAAAAAATCCCAGCGCTTATGCAACTGGGATCTTTAAAAATGAATAATTTAACGATTAGACGGCTTATCTATTCCGAAGTGTAAATATGCTCTGTCGGTCGCGATTCGACCTCTTGGCGTTCTTTGTAGGTAACCTTGTTGAATCAAGTAAGGTTCTAAGACATCTTCAATGGTGTCTCTCTCTTCACCAATCGCGGCAGCCATGTTGTCGATACCAACCGGACCACCACCAAACTTCTCCATAATCGCCAGCAGAAGCTTTCTATCCATGTAGTCGAAACCTTTAGCATCGACATCCAACATGTTTAGCGCTTTGTCAGCAACCTCTGGACAAATATGTCCGTCCCCTTTTACTTCCGCATAATCACGAACACGGCGCAGTAGACGGTTAGCAATACGTGGCGTACCACGAGCTCGGCGAGCAACTTCTAGCGCCCCTTCGGACTCCATAGAAAGACCAAGGCAATCTGCACTGCGCTGAACGATGTTTTGTAGATCTTCAACCTTGTAGTACTCAAGACGCTGAGTAATACCAAAACGGTCACGTAACGGCGATGTCAGTGAGCCAGCACGAGTGGTTGCGCCAATCAAAGTAAAAGGAGGAAGGTCGATCTTGATAGAGCGTGCCGCTGGGCCTTCACCAATCATGATATCTAATTGGTAGTCTTCCATTGCTGGGTACAACACCTCTTCAACCACAGGGCTTAAACGGTGAATCTCATCAATGAACAGGACATCATTTTCTTCAAGATTGGTCAGTAACGCCGCTAGGTCGCCTGCTTTTTCTAGAACAGGGCCTGAAGTCGTACGAATGTTGACGTCCATTTCATTGGCAACAATGTTCGCCAATGTGGTTTTACCCAAGCCTGGAGGGCCAAATATCAACAGATGGTCGAGCGCCTCGTTACGCAGTTGTGCCGCTTTGATGAAAATCTCCATCTGGCCACGAACGTGATCCTGACCTTGATAGTCAGCAAGTGCTTTAGGGCGTATTGCACGATCAATGACATCTTCATCTTTGAATACTGGGTTATCCGGTGCAATAAGGCGATCGGCTTCAATCATAAATTCTGCTATTCCTAACTATGCGCTTCTTGACTCTGCGCTTCTTGACTCTGTGTAAAGGCAAAGTGAATGAGTCTATTTTGTCGAACAAGTATATCGGGTATTAAACCATCGATTTCAGAGCTTCGCGAATCAACTGCTCGCTGGTCATGCCATCTTTAGCCACTTGAGAAACCACCTTAGAAGCTTGAGTCGGCTTGTAGCCTAATGCAAGTAGTGCACTTACCGCTTCTTCTTCCGCGTCGTGAACGGTAGGCATAGAATCAATCGGAGCTGCATCCGTCGCTGGAGTAAACAGGTCACCTGCGCCCCACCCTTTCAGGCGGTCTTTCATTTCAACAACCAGACGTTCAGCGGTTTTCTTACCCACACCCGGAAGTTTAACCAGCGTCGAGATGTCTTCACGCTCAACACTCTGCACAAACTGGCTAGCAGTCATGCCTGAAAGAATGCCAAGGCCAAGCTTAGGACCCACACCGTTTGCTTTGATCACTTCACGGAACAGCGCACGCTCTTTAACCGTGTTAAAACCATAAAGTAGCTGCGCATCTTCACGTACAACAAAGTGCGTGTAGATGATTGCCTCTTCGCCCACGTTTGGTAATTCATAAAAACAGCTCATTGGCATTTGAACTTCATAGCCAACGCCACTCACTTCGATTAGTAATTCTGGTGGCTGTTTTTCTATTAATGTACCGCGTAGACGTCCGATCACAATTCACTCTCTTGATGGAATATAATTTGAGGGACAGAATATAAAAGAACTGGATGCTTATCCAGTTCTTTGTGTTTATTAGGATGATTTATTTAAGCTTGCTTAGCTTGGGAAACCACGCTGTTTAAGCTTTCGACCAGTTCTTTTACTGAGGTGACATGCCCGGTCAGTTCAGAACCATAATTAGCGACTAAACCTGACACGGATTTGGTTTCTGCAACGCTCTGTGCCACTTCTGAACTCGCGAGATCGAGTTCTTTCAATGAGCTCATCTGCATCGCCATAATATTAGTCAGTTGGTTAACGTCGGTCGAGATGGTTTGCACCTCGGAGATAATACCGTTCATTTCATTGGCCGTGGTTTCAATGATGGCTCTGCCATGCTCCACTTCTTCTTTACTTCGGTCTAATAAGGTTCGAATTTCTATCGCGGAATGGCTGCTTTTCGCCGATAGCTCTCTCACTTGGTCAGCAACTACCGCAAAACCTCGCCCTTGCTCACCAGCACGAGCCGCTTCTATAGCTGCATTGAGTGCTAATAGGTTGGTTTGCTCCGCAACCGAGGTAATCAAATCAGCGACTTTCATGATTTCTTGATTACTTTGAATTATCTGGCTGATCGCACTGGTTGAGGCTTCTAATGATTCTGAGCTCTTTTGCGCTTTCGTTCCCACGGCTTCGCTACGCTCTTTTAGCTCACCCACAAATGAATTAGATTCCTCGATGCCTTGAGTCATTTGATGCAGTTGTTGGCTCATCTGTTCTGCTGCACTCGCCTGAGATTCGCAATTGATGTTCAACACTTCAACTTGAGCATGCAGGTCTTGAGACTGCTGATCTAAATGGACAGAGACGCCCTGTAAGCTTTCAGAGTTTGAGTTCGCTTGGTCAAGGACAATGGAAAGTCGACCTTCGCTTTGCGTCGCTTGATTGGCAATCTGTTGGCTTTCCGAAATCGCATCTTCTGCCATTTCAATCGCCACCTCTTTTTGCTTAGCAGTAAAGGCTTGCGCAATGCAAATCACCACCAGCGGCATGATCACACCAGACCACGTCTCAACCACTACCGCTTCCGGAGTAAGCACTAACTGCGGAAATTCAAAGCCATCAAGATGAGCTGAAGTCATCACCAAAGAAACGCCAATCACTAACCCACTCCATACAAGGGCGACAATTCGAGTTCCTGACAGGAAAAAAGCAACCACTAACAACGGCACCCAATAAGCCTGAGTAGACTCAACCACACCACCGCTTTGATAGATGATATTCAGGGCGTGCACCGCCATGCCGACAAAGCCAAAGTTCAATGCCAAACTGGGCTTTCGGGTAATGCGTAATAGCAGTGCAGAAACTAATTCAAAGGCGATAAGAAATATGGAAGTGGCGACCAGCAATTGCTCTTCATGCTTGGTCCACTTAATGAGGCTGTAGACACCCACGAAGAATGCGATAAAAGTGAAAAGTAATAAGATATCCGCTTGTCTGACTTCGTTGCTATTCCATCCATTACTTTTGGGTAGAAACAGCGCGCGCCACAGCTTGATTGGGTTCATCAGTGATCATCCTTGATTAACTTGTAAGACCTCCGACCAATGTTAATAACATGTTAAATGATACGCAATGTTATTATCTGGGTTATGTTCGAAAGATCTCATTTCATCAAGGATTTAGGTGCGTATTGTTTTGATATGAGCCAAACAGGGCGTCAGGCTCAAGTAATGCAAGCTTTCAGAAAATTGAGGGATGGAATTAACGGTAGCGCCCTTTTCTCGCGCCTGTCGCTTTACCTGCCAGTGCAACCAAGGTTTTATTGGTGTTGGCGTGAGTGATCGCTACGCCTAGAGCATCGGCAGCATCGGCCTGTGGTTTGGCAGGCAACTTAAGCATGCTCATCACCATATTCTGCACCATCGACTTGTCAGCACCACCATTGCCTGTCACCGCTTGTTTGATTAAACGAGCCGCATATTCATGAACGGGCAGATCCGCATTTACCGCTGCCACTATCGCGCTGCCACGAGCTTGACCCAGCTTAAGTGCAGAATCCGCATTCTTAGCCATGAAGACCTGTTCTATCGCAAACACATCCGGCTGAAACTGAGTGATGATTTCGCTCACACCGGCGTAGATTTGTTTGAGTCGGCCCGGCAATTCTTTTTCTGAGGTTCGAATGCAGCCACTCCCTAAGTAATATAAGTGGCGGCCATTTTGACGAATAACACCGTAACCGGTAATGCGTGAGCCAGGGTCAATCCCTAAGATAATAGACATAACTTCAATACTGATTATTTATACATGCTTTATGAGCTTAGTATATCGAACGCAAAAAAAAATGCCCGTCAAATTAACGGGCATTTTCTAATTTACTGGCTAGTCTGGCTAATTAATTAAGAGCTCTCTATCAACGAGGATCTCTTCATCAACAAGAAAAGATAACAGGCTTACGCTTGCTCTTTTTTCTCTGCCAATTTAACTGCGATTGCTAGCTCTTCCAGTGATGCTGGGTTCGCTAGGCTTGGCGCGTCTGTTAGTAGACATGCTGCAGCTGTTGTTTTCGGGAATGCGATAACGTCACGGATGTTCTCTGTACCACAAAGCAGCATTGCTAGACGGTCAAGACCGAATGCTAGACCTGCGTGAGGTGGCGTACCGTACTTAAGTGCTTCAAGTAGGAAGCCGAACTTCTCTTGCTGCTCTTGTGCTTCGATACCTAGGATACCGAATACCGCCGTTTGCATTTCTGCGTTGTGAATACGTACAGAACCGCCGCCTACTTCGTAGCCGTTGATTACCATGTCGTATGCATCAGAATTTGCTGCTGCTGGGTTCGCTTTAAGCTCTTCCGCATTCACACCTAGTGGTGATGTGAATGGGTGGTGCATTGCGTGTAGGTTACCTTCGCCGTCTTCTTCAAACATTGGGAAGTCAACAACCCACAGTGGAGCCCATGCAGATGTGTCTGTTAGCTCTAGATCAGTACCTAGTTTAAGACGAAGTGCGCCCATTGCTTCAGCAACGATGCCCGCTTTGTCTGCGCCGAACAGAATGATATCGCCAGATTCAGCTTGAGTGCGATCTAGAATACCGTTGATTACGTCTTCGCTTAGGAACTTAGCAACTGGAGATTGAATACCTTCCATGCCTGCAGCACGGTCGTTAACCTTCATCCAAGCTAGGCCTTTCGCGCCGTAGATGTTTACGTGTTCAGCGTAACCGTCGATTTGCTTACGAGTTAGCTTAGCACCACCTGGAACACGGATAACCGCTACGCGACCTTTTTCGTCGTTAGCTGGGCCAGAGAATACTTTGAACTCAACGTCTTTAACCAAGTCAGCAACGTCAACTAGCTCTAGAGGGTTACGTAGATCTGGCTTATCAGAACCGAAACGACGAATCGCTTCAGAGAAAGGCATTACTGGGAATTGACCCAGTTCAACATCTAGAAGTTCTTTCCACATATCGTGAACAAGCTTCTCAGTCACGTTACGTACTTCTTGAGAAGTCATGAAAGATGTTTCGATATCGATTTGAGTAAATTCAGGCTGACGGTCAGCACGTAAATCTTCATCACGGAAACATTTAACGATTTGGTAGTAACGGTCAAAACCAGACATCATCAGCAGTTGCTTGAACAGCTGAGGAGATTGAGGAAGTGCGTAGAAGCTACCTTTGTGAACACGGCTTGGTACTAGGTAGTCACGAGCACCTTCTGGTGTCGCTTTCGTTAGTACTGGCGTTTCGATGTCTAGGAATAGGTTCTCATCTAGGAAACGACGAACGAAGCTAGAAGCACGTGCACGAAGCTTGATACGGTCGCTCATTTCTGGACGACGAAGATCGATGTAACGGTACTTAAGACGCTGCTCTTCAGAGTTCGTTTGGTTGAAGTCTAGTGGAAGTGCTTCTGAACGGTTGATGATCTCTAGACCAGTCGCGTAAAGTTCTACTTCACCAGTAGCCATGTCTTTATTTACTTGGCTGTCCGGACGAACACGTACTTCACCAGTAAACTTGATACAGAATTCATTACGCAGTTGGTTAGCGATCGGGAAGATATCTTTCATATCTGGATCGACAACAACCTGAACGATGCCTTCACGATCACGCATATCAATAAAGATAAGACCGCCTAAATCACGGCGACGGTTTACCCAGCCGCACAATTCTACAGTTTGTCCCGCCAGGGACTTGTTCAGGTTACCACAGTAATGGGTACGCATAATGAATTTCCCAATCTCTTAATTATTTACTAATTTCCAAGCTGTCAGTGGTCATTCCACACAACAGAGCAAAGGAACATTTATACGCGGAAACTCGCTTAAAATCGACCTTCCACATTCGAATTTATTGTGTTTTATCTGGCTTTGCTGCTTTTTAGCCCATCAAGTGCGCAAAGATTCATCAAAACCGAAAAAATTGCGATAATTATATCTCGAAAGTACCTTAATCAGCAAAACTCTCGTAAAGTAGATTTTCATTTCAACCAAATAACTTTTTGTAATGACTGATGGCGTGATGGATAACGGTGTAATAGATGGATGATCGTGTAATAACAACAGAAACTTTACCTCTAAGACTTGGATTAACCATGTGGTCTCACTCTGAGTGGCAAAGTCAGTTCTATGGCAAGGGAACCAAGCCTGCTGAACGCTTAGAAAAGTACACGCAAGTTTTTCATACCGTCGAGGGCAACACGACCTTTTACGCTACGCCAAGTATGTCTACCGTACATAACTGGAAAGCCGCGAGTCACGATGATTTCAGGTTCACGTTTAAGCTACCTAAATTTATCACCCACCAGCAACAACTGAGACACTGCCAAGCCGAACTCAAAGAGTTCTTGATGACGATGTCGCCACTGCATGACCGCATTGGTCAATGGACGATTCAGCTGCCGCACAGTTTTGAGCCCAGCATGCTGCCTGCCCTACAAAAGTTTTGCACCTTATTCCCAAAAGATATGCAGCTTGGCGTCGAAGTTCGACACTTGGGTTTCTTTGATAAGGGCGATGCGGAAAAACGCTTCAACCAATGGCTGGTTGAGGAAGGCATCAATCGCATAATTATGGACAGCCGCCCCGTTTTCTCTGCGCCACCCACCACAGAAGCGGTGATCGATGCGCATCAGAAAAAGCCGCGTGTTCCTGTTCATGCAATTGCGACCGCCAATAACCCAATGATTCGATTTATTGGTCACCCAGACCAAGAACCTAATATTGAGTTTTTTAAGCCTTGGTTTGCCAAAATCCCAAACTGGCTTAATGAAGGCAAACAACCCTATTTAATGATCCATACCCCAGACAATAACCACGCGCCCGAACTTGCGATTGCTATTTACAAGCGACTACAAAAGCAAGTGTCTGAAAATACATCATTATTACTGCCCGATCTGGCTCAGTTTCCAGCACAAAAAGGCAATCACCAAATCTCGATGTTTTAACCCATCACCTATAAGTAACTTCGAACCTTGAGCTAAATCTCAGTTTTCGTGACAGTGGCGCTTTTTTTACGTAAAATACGTCCCCTTTTATTTGGTACGAATTTTGTGCCAATTACGCTGACTGTCGAGAGAAAATGCTATGAGCAACACAGACAATATCTTTTCCGCTCCTATTGATAAAATTGGAGACTTCACCTTTGATGCAAGGGTTGCTGAAGTATTTCCGGATATGATTCAACGTTCGGTGCCTGGCTATAGCAATATCATCTCTGCAATCGGCATGCTGGCTGAGCGCTTTGTAAAGCCACATTCAAATATTTACGACCTTGGCTGCTCGCTTGGTGCTGCGACACTTTCTATGCGTCGTCACATTCAGCAAGAAGGCTGCACGATTTTCGCGATCGATAATTCAGAAGCCATGGTTGAGCGCTGCAAGTTGCACGTTAATGCTTACCGCAGTGACACGCCGGTAGAAGTGATTGAAGCCGACATCCGTGAAGTGGAAATCAAAGACGCTTCTGTTGTGGTGCTTAACTTTACGCTGCAATTTCTTTCTCCGGACGATCGATACGCTCTGCTTGAGAAAATTCATGCTGGCTTGCGCCCAGGCGGGATCTTAATCCTGTCAGAAAAATACGTATTCGAAGATGAAAGTTCAAATGAACTGCTTATCGACCTGCACCATGATTTCAAACGTGCTAACGGGTACAGCGAGCTAGAAGTAAGTCAGAAACGTAGCGCCATTGAAAACGTGATGCGCCCGGATTCGATCCCTGTTCACAGAGAGCGATTTGATAAGATTGGCTTCTCAAGCAGCGAAGTCTGGTTCCAATGTTTCAACTTTGGTTCAATGTTCGCGATAAAGTAAACATTTTCGATTACGTAACCGTCGCGACACCGTTAGCACGTACTAAAATGTCATCCTCAAGAGCGAGGAACGAGCGAGTTGGGGATCTCTTATCAAACACGATAAACGAGATTCCCTAACATGTTTGTCCACACTCTTAATGGAGTGACAAATTTAATTTCTACACCACCAACTCAGTGAAAACCTATGTTTAATTTTGCCAATTTTTATCAACTTATTGCCCAAGATACTCGCCTTCAGCCGTGGCTAAATGTCCTGCCACAGCAACTGACCGATTGGCAAAATGCAGAGCACGGTGACTTTGACCGCTGGTTACGTGCACTAAACAAGATTCCACAGGGTGTGCCAGACCAAGTTGACCTGAAAAACTCAGTGACGATTGGCAGCTCAACACCGTTCCACACGGGCGAACTTAAAAAGCTAGAAAGCCTATTAAAGACGTTCCACCCATGGAGAAAAGGACCTTACACGGTTCACGATATTCATATCGATACTGAATGGCGCAGTGATTGGAAATGGGATCGTGTGCTTCCACATATCTCTCCATTGAAAAACCGTTCGGTTCTCGATGTAGGTTGTGGCAATGGTTACCACATGTGGCGCATGCTGGGTGAAGGTGCCCGCTTAACGGTTGGTATCGATCCTTCTCACCTGTTCTTGGTTCAGTTTGAAGCAATTCGTAAGTTGATGGGCGATGACCAACGAGCTCACCTATTACCTCTAGGTATTGAGCAGCTGCCAAAGCTAGAAGCCTACGACACGGTATTTAGCATGGGCGTGCTTTACCATCGTCGTTCACCACTGGACCACTTGATTCAACTAAAAGACCAATTGGTGTCTGGCGGTGAACTGGTTCTTGAAACCTTGGTTATCGAAGGCGACGAAAATGCGGTACTGGTTCCTGTTGACCGTTACGCGCAAATGAGAAACGTCTACTTCTTCCCTTCAGCTCGCGCACTGAAACGCTGGCTAGAACAAGTTGGTTTTGAAGACGTACGAATCGTTGACGAAAATGTCACGACAATTGGTGAACAACGCACCACAGAATGGATGACACACAACTCTCTTCCAGATTACCTCGATCCGAACGATCCAAGTAAAACGGTTGAAGGTCACCCTGCACCGAGACGTGCGATTCTGGTAGCAACAAAGCCATAGATTTACTGCCCACAAAGCAGTGGCATATTGAGTAAATAAAACACAAGCGTATTAAGGCAGCAAAACAATTGCTTGCATGGTCAAAAAGCCACCGTTAATTTCACGGTAAACTTTGCTTCCTGAGCTCACGAATTGAACAAAAATTGACTTATGTTTATACCGAATCAACTTGAA